>CATZVV010000052.1 GCA_958425285.1 uncultured Lachnoclostridium sp.
AAGTTGAAACTGAACAGAAAGAAACTGGTAATAAAGAAAGGGAAAAAATATAAAACAAAGATTATTTCTACATCAAAGACAAAGTACACACTCAGAAAGCTTACAAAAAAGAAGACATATTATATCCGGATAAGAGCAGTCAACGGTAAGAGTACAGGCAAGTGGTCTGGTGTTAAGAAAGTAGCTATACGAAAATAGGAGGGAAGGATAGGATGAAAAAATATGATAATATTAGGAAGAGTCCTTTTTTGTCAGGAGTATTGATAATTGCTTTGATGGTTGTTATGATGCCTGTGGAAAAGCCAGAGGTTCAAGCGAAAGCAACAGCCATCAGCCTTCCGGTAGGAGTAAAGATTACGCAGGTGAGCTGTGCAGCGAATTTTTCCATTGCTTTGGATTCTTCCGGCAAAGTATGGTCCTGGGGTGCAAATGATTATGGACAGCTGGGACGGGATACTGGTACGGAAATGTGTTCTGCTGTACCGGCACAGGTAAAAAATTTGCCTGAAAAAGCAGTATATATTACCTGTGGTCCCAATACGGCAGCAGCCATTACAGAGAGTGGCAATATTTATATGTGGGGCTGGAACAAAGGCCTGTTTGGCGACAAGGAAGCATTAAGTGACAGTCAGGTGCCGGTGCGGGTAATGGGACCATGGGTACAGGAAGAAAAGAAAATGCAAAGCCTTACGTTAGGCATAGGTGCTCACGCAATTGATGAAGATGGAGTTGTCTACTCATGGGGAGCAAATCAAAATACTGGAGAAAATCAAATGGGACGCAGTGATGTAACAGATTGCTCTTTACAGGAACCGGCTAAAATGGATTTTACGTGGGGTGGTTCCAATGTGGCAGCTCAGGTAGTGGAGATTGGAGCCTCTGTTGCTATTATTACAAAAACGGGAGATTTGTACACATGGGGTCCGAACAACTGGGGACAGTTAGGGAGAAAGACTAAGAAGAGAACAGACGACGAAGCATATGTTGCTAGTGGTACTCCGTGGAAAGTAGGCATCAGTAATGTTGTTACTGTAAGCGGTGGAGGAAATGCAGTCATTGCATTGACATCAGATAACAAGGTCTATACATGGGGTCAGCTGATAGCTGGTAATTTAGGTCGTACGGACATTGAAAATTATAAGGTTGACTGTATCCCTCATCAAGTAAGCGGTCTCCCGGATGGCGTATCTTTCACGGATGCAAATGCACTGGGCCAGTGGGCCTGTGTGGTACTTACGGAAAGTGGTGACATATATTCATGGGGCTGCAATGATAATGGTAGTCTGGGACGTGATACAGAAGGCGAAGATTCCGCATCTCCGGGTAAGGCCCTTGTTACTGGTATTCAGCAACTTGATTGTGGATATAATCACAATGTGGGTATCGACAGGGTTGGTAATTTGTACACATGGGGGAGCGCAAGAGGAGTAGGGGCACTTGGAACAGGAGAAGTTTCGGGGTTCAGTTTTGAACCGCAAATGATTATGAAAGTTACGGAAAGTTCGGAGGCGACGCCGACCCCATCAGCAAGTCTGACTCCAGAACCATTAGCACCAGCAACACCGACACCTTTGATAGCGGCAAGTCCGACATCATCGGCAGATTCGATACCAAAATTATCAATCAATCAGAGGTCTTCGTCGGCAACTGTTGCCGTTAAGCTGGCAAAGGCAGAGATTAAGAAAGTAAAATCAGGAAAGAAAAAGTTTACTGTTACTGCTAAAAAGAAAGCATCATCCTATGGAGGCTTCAAATTTCAGATTGGTTACCGGATGGGAGGCAGGACAAAGTGGAAATACACAACGACCTCTTTTAAGACTACAACGATAAAGAAGTTGAAGAAGGGCAGAAAATATACGATTCGAATCAGAGCATATAAAGAGGTTAACGGAAAGACATATTACGGAAAGTGGTCTAAAATAAAGGTTGTAAAAGTAAAATAGAAAAATTTATCCCCCGAAAGTAGTATTAGGAAGCGATGACTTGTTTCGGGGGATTTTTTCGTAAGAAAACGTATTTGGAGATGATATATTTCATTGCACACCATATTATTTTGTGCTATACTGATTCCGTATCGGCGGGGGAAAGAATTACTAAAACATCAGAGCATAGAGACAGCTATTGTAGTTTCCCGCTGAGAAAAGCTACAATGGCTTTTTTATTAAGGGGGATATATGAAAGT
The DNA here is from genome assembly GCA_958425285.1 of uncultured Lachnoclostridium sp. Taxonomy (GTDB): domain Bacteria; phylum Bacillota; class Clostridia; order Lachnospirales; family Lachnospiraceae; genus UBA933. Next base: position 2,183 of record CATZVV010000052.1, read on the forward strand.
AGGAATTTGTGATGACGTGCCTGTCTTCGTTGAGTGGGTAGAAAGAATACTCCGGGAGCACTGCAGGCAAAAGGATGATGAAATTACCATCTTTAAATTTGAAAAGGGTGAAGATGTTCTTTTGTGTCCTGAAAAATTTGATCTTGTTTTTCTGGATATTGAGATGCCCGGAAAAAATGGGATGGAAGTGGCAAAACAGTTGAGAGAACGAGCGGATGGTGATAGCTTATTTATTGTATTTCTAACTGCTTATAAGAAGCCAATACAACAGGCTTTTTTATTGGATGCACATAGATATATAATGAAAACGGATGGGGATGAAATGGTGATTGAAGCATATGAATCCTGTAAGCAGAAGTTAAAAAGCAGGAAATATGTGATTGTGCAGAAGGGAAAGGAAAAAATCCCTATTTTTCTTCATCACATTATTTACGTTAAGTCGGAGGGAAAGGGTACGAAAATATATGATCGACAACAGAACGAGTATACCCATGGCGAAATGATTTCAAAATGGGAAAGAAAGTATAAGAAGTCAGGATTTTTTCGGTGTCACCGTTCCTATTTGGTAAATTTAGCAGAGGTTCGGGAAGACTCTCTGAAGTGCGATCGGGAAATTCGCTTGTCAAATGGAGAGATTCTTCCGCTTGCTAAACGAAAAAAGAAGTTTTTGAGGAGACATTTATGAAGTTTTTATGTCAGGAAATGCAGAACAGCGGTTTGACTTTAAAGTTTGGTCTTCCATCCGACTTGTAAATATCAGATGCGTTTGATATAATCAAAACAACACTCGCAGAAATAATGCAGAAATGAGGAGAATAATGTATAACGATTTGTTTTCAATAGGGGGACTTACGGTGCATGGCTATGGCTTAATGATTGGCTTGGGCTTTCTGGCTGCCATCTGGCTTGGTCAGTATCGTGCAAAGAAATTTGGATTGAATCCAGACGACATTATTAATATTGGTATGCTTGTTATTGTTCTGGGCTTTGCCGGAGGAAAGTTACTTCATATTATTACTAATTTTGAATTATTTTTGGATAAGCCGCTTGAAGTGCTTGGTTCGGAAGGATTTGTTGTATATGGCGGACTTCTGACAGGAGTGCTTTCTGGTGCCGTATACTGTAAGATTAAGAAATTGGATTTCCTGGCTCATTTTGATCTTGTTATGCCATCGGTAGCATTGGCACAGGGATTTGGGCGTATTGGCTGCTTTTTAGCAGGGTGTTGTTATGGAAGGGCAACAGATAGCTTTTTGGGAGTCACTTTTCCGAGAGGAAGTCTTGCCCCGGCAGGTGTAAAAGTTTTACCGACACAGCTATTTTCTTCTATTGGAGATTTTGCATTAACTCTGGTTTTAATATGGTATGCAAAGCGGGCAAAAAAAGGAAATACAGGGGCAATGTATTTTGTGCTGTATGGTATAGGAAGATTTATCGTAGAATACTTTAGAGATGATGAACGGGGAACCGTAGGGATTTTTTCAACATCTCAGTTTATTTCAATATTTTTTGTACTGGCAGGTGTTTTGATTTTTATATGGAATGCCAGAAGAAAGATATCCACTACTGATGTAGAATAAACAAAAAGAAACAACTAAGTACAATCGGAAAAATGAATTTTATATGATAGTTATTGGAGGATGCCCCTTAAATCATAAAGTGATATAGGGGCATCTTTGCTGTAAATAATTACGTATTATATGGAGAAAATGGGGTAAAAGAAGATGTTTCAAAGAGGAAGATCAAAAGAGGGCATGATATACCGTCTTTATGAGGGCAATTATGTTATTTCTACAGATAGTAAATATAAAGCTTTGATTGGGATTATTACAGTTGTACATCTCTGTTTTATTGTGTTTTTTTCTGCCTTAGGTGTTAGGCCTCTTGTGATTTTCAATATTTTTAGTGTGATCATGTATTTATATTTAAGAGTCATGATTGGAAAAAGGAAATATGTACAAGTTTATATGTTTACATATTTTGAGATTTTTTTACATACCGTTATAGCTACCGTTTTAGTTGGCTGGAATTTAGGATTCCCGCTTTATAATCTCGCAATTGTACCTGTTTCTTTTTATATTAGCTATATGACACCTGGTTTTAAAAGGGAAATTATCTATCCAACCATACTTGCTGGTATCAATATGACAATTACTATTTTGGGAAGACTTTATGATTACGAGTTTGGTGCTATTTATCGGGTAGAGTCTGAGGCGGCAGTTTTTGCATTTCATACGTTTAATAGTATTATTGCTTATACGACAGTAGGTGTCTTTTCATTCTTGTTTCTTGTTGAACTGCGTGCGAAGCAGGTGGATTTGATGAGAAAGAATAGGGAACTTGATCAATTAGCCGGTCTTGATTCCCTCACTGGTTTGTACAACCGAAGAAGTATTGAATCGCGAATCCGCGATGTGATGAGTGAGGACAGAGATTTTTGTATTACCATTGGTGATATTGATGGATTTAAGAAAATTAATGACACGTACGGGCATAGCTGTGGGGATAAAGTATTACAAAATATAGCCGGTGTGCTCTGTGATGTAATCGGTCATAGGGGGCTGGTATGTCGCTGGGGTGGTGAAGAGTTCTTAATTGTGTTATTCATGGACTTGGAAACTGCCTGTAATTTGATGGAAATTGTGAAAGACAGAGTAGAGGTGTCAAGAGTTGATTTTCAGCAAAGACAAGTTGCTTGTTCTATGACCTTTGGTATTTGTGAATGTGTGGAAGGACAGGATTATGAAGATATGATTCGCCGTGCTGACGAAATGTTGTATAAGGGGAAACAGGAGGGAAAAAATTGTGTCGTTTATTAAAAGGCGCATATAGGACAAACGGTTTTTAATAAATTAATGGTAAAAGAATGTGGAGTATCTGCATGAACTTTATTGTTTTTTTATCCAATACGATGATTCCGCTTGTGATTTTTGCTATTGTTGCTTATGGAATTCTGCAAAAGGTATCCATTTTTGATGTCTTTGTAGAAGGAGCAAAAGATGGATTTTTAACGGTTTATAAGATATTACCTACCTTAATAGGGTTAATGGTAGGGGTTGGTATTCTTCGTCAGTCGGGAGCGCTGGAAGCACTGGCTAATCTTATGGCACCGCTCACTGAAGTATTTCGCTTTCCGGGAGAACTTTTGCCTCTTGTTATTGTAAAAATGTTTTCTTCTTCAGCAGCAACAAGCCTTTTGCTAGATGTGTATAAGCAGTTTGGAACTGACTCTTATCTGGGAACGCTGGCATCTGTATTAATGAGCTGTTCAGAGACAATATTTTATACCATGAGCGTTTATTTTGTTACCGCGAAGGTGACAAAGACAAGATATACATTGGCAGGTGCCCTTTTTGCAACTTTTACAGGTGTTTTAGCAAGTGTATGGATTGTTAGTCTTATGTAAAGATTATTTGCTGGTCAGATAAATAATACATTTCTGACCAGCGTTGTTTTTTCTAATACTTTACGCCCTACATAAAGAGAGGCATCGGGGCGGGTTTCAACCGTCCATTTTACAAGCGCAATTTCATTGCCTACAACTTCTAAGGCGGTAATACAGCGAGGGTGTACACAGCTTCCGGTATTGAAATAATGATCGGATGGATTGGTTGGGCACATGGGGCGGTGTGTGTGTCCGGCAATTAAAATTATTCCTTTTTGATTAGAATATTGGCTTAGCCGTTCCTCGGTTTTTTCTTTTTTTGTATTATTTCTTGCTGCACTGGTTGGGTCGAGAACACCAAGATTTTCAAGAGGTTTCCATACATATCTTACGAGGAATTTTGCCAGTCTCCATAGTACACTGTTCAGGAAATCGACCTGATGTCCATGGACGCTCCAGATATCTTTTCCTCCACAGCCATTTTGAAGTAAAATACTTTCGTAGACTTTCATTTCTGGGAAAAGAGGAACAACAGAGCGATGAGAGAAAAAGGAGGAGCAATTGCGTTCCATAAACTTACCATTCTTTTTGCATATATCATGATTTCCATATACCATGTAAAAGCGGTTTTCTTTATAAAATTGTGACATTAGCCAGAAAGCATTGTCATGGATTTCTATAATACGGTTTTGGGAGCGGTTCTCCCATAGTTCATCTCCATCTCCCAGTTCAATATAACAGAAGCCGTTTCGGTAGTAGTGCTGCAAAGCGGCGAAAAATAAGTTTTGGTTTCGTAAGAAGTTGTCTGTAGAGGTTCCGGTACCCCTGTGGCAATCACTAATAAAGACATATCTCGAATCAGGACATAGGGGGAGTTTAAGCGCGTTTTTGTATGCCCTGTCTAATCGTTTCTCATAACTCATGCTATCAACCCTTTCGTCCTTTAAAATGTTTTCGTTTTGTCAACAGGCGAAATAAAAATGGTGAATAGATTAGCAGGTAGGTTAAGCGATCCAGTGTATAGGAGAAAGGGCGGGTGAAAAAGCAAAACAGATGTGTGTTAAAGTGGTTTATCCACTGTGTAATTCGTCGGCGAATTGGGATTTTATCCAACAGGTTGCCGCTTAGTGGATGATCAAAACGGATTTTTACAGTTAGATAGTGGATGGAGATATTGCGAAGTGGAATATCTAATTCCAGTACCCCGTCTAAAAAAGCATTTAGCATAGCATGATTGGGAAATGTAACGGCTGCATCTAATACAATGTCTTCCGGCTCCGCAAATGTACCGAGTGAAAAGCCAGTCAACCACCAATGCCACCGTTCCAACTTGTAATAAGGTTTGCGAATTAAATATAGGGTGGAGGACAAGTGTAGCAATTCCTGGTCGTTTATACTTGAAAAATGTGTGCTTTTGCGTTTTTCTGGTTCGATTAATTCATCGGCATAGTAAACCCCGATTTCACTTCCGATGTTGATTCCGTACTGCCCTTTCCAGAGTTCAATAAGCCATGTTTTGCCCTCATAGTCAAAGTAAATTGGCTGGCAATGTAAAATCATGTGAAACAGAGGAGCTCCCACATCATATAGATGTTCATACCCAAATTGGCGCTGCCAGGGGTGAAGTGTTGAGGTAATCAAATCTGTCTCGGAATCATAAGTAAAACCACTTGGCTCAAGAGCCGCTTTTAGGTTATATATTTTTACCTCGCGTGGCAGAGCACGTGTTTTACGGATGCTTCTTTTGCGTTTCCAAAGGTGGATTAGGAAAAGGAAAAGAAGTGTAATAAAAATTCCTAACAAGATGCATAGTGGTTTGTTCATAATTTCCTCCATTTCCGCGTGGACGGCTTACGCTTTTTGTATCTCCTTAATATATTTTATGAAAATCTTGACAATAGGTGACGAAAAGTGTGGCTGCTTTATAGTTAGTTTGACATTCAAAGTATATTGTGGTATAATAGAAAATACTTTGATGTTCAAAATAAAAAAACTTAAGCCATAAAGGCAGAATGGAGGAACAAATGATACGTATTGTAACAGACAGTACAAGTGATTTATCCTTAGAAAGAATGAGCGAACTAAAGATTGACATAGCGCCCCTTTCGGTTCGCTTTGGAGAAGAAGTCTTTCAGACTCTCTATGAAATTACAAACGAAGAATTTTTTGATAAAATGGCGGATTCTGAAGAAATGCCATCAACGATGCAAGTAAATCCTGCACAGTTTGAGGAACTATTTCATAAATATATAAAGGCCGGTGATGAAATTATTGTAATTACAATTGGTGCGAAGTTAAGTGGGACATGCCAGTCAGCGGTTATTGCATCAAATGAATTTGAAGAAGGAAGGATTGCCGTTATTGATTCCAAAACGGCGTCAGGAGGTCTGGCGCTTCTTGTTGAGCAGGCGGCTCGTATGAGAGATAATGGAAAAAGCTTTACAGAGATTGTGGAAGCTATTCATGAGTTAGTGAAGGTTACAAAAACATACGTTATTTTGGAAAACCTGGACTTCTTGCGACACGGTGGGCGCATCTCCCCAGAAGAATATGTTGCAGGGGAGAAACTTGGGATTAAACCGGTTGTACAAATAGAGGGAATTGTTAAGGTGGTCGACAAGGTGAAAGGTAAAAAAGGGACAAATCGTTTTGTAATGGAACGTCTGGAGGAGTTTGATTTACAGGAAAATTCCGTCATTCATGTCTTTCATGGAAATGCACCTGAATTGGCAGACTCGGTTGTAGAACTTTTGCGGGATAAGGGATATAAGAATGAAGTTCGCAATTTTTGTACCGGATCTATTATAGGAGCACATTTGGGTGCTAATTGTGTTGGTATCGCATTTGCCGCCAAATCGTGATTATAGTAAATGGCAAATTGTTTTATGGAGAGATAGGATCATTGGCTTAGCGGATGATCCTATTTATTTTTGGCATTTTGGTGTAAAGTAAATATATAAATATTTTAAGAGAAAACGTTTGTGTTATTATGGCTTGACAAAATATAATTAAATGTTGTAATTTATTATTACAACATAAAAAATGCCTTATTTTAAGGGATTATGTCAAAATTGTGTTATGAAAAGGTTTGCGTAAACAAAATTATTCATTATAGAATGGAGGATGCGAAGTGAAAAAAAGAGGTTTAGCGTTATTATTAGTAATGGCAATGGTGTTTACTGTATTTGCCGGTTGTGGCTCAGCGAAGGAAGAGAAAAAAGTGTTAAGAGTGGCCTACTTCCCCAATATTACCCATACCCAGCCATTGATTATGAAGGAACAGAAGACTCTGGAAAAAGCTTTGGGTGACTGGAGCGTGGAATGGTATGATTTCAATTCCGGAACAAGTGAGATGGAGGCTGTTTTTGCCGAGGAAATTGATATCGGATATATTGGACCGGTACCAGCTGTCAGTGGAAATGTTAAGTCCGATGGTGATGTTAAGATTATTTCCGGCTCTGTAAACGGTGGTTCTATGCTAGTTGCCAAAAAGGGAAGTAATATTAAGAGTATTTCCGATTTGTCGGGTAAAACAGTTGCGGTACCGAGCATAGGGAATACCCAGCATCTGCTTTTATGCGATTTGATGACAGCTAATCAGCTAAAGGCAACAACAGCGGGTGGTGATGTAAATGTAAAGGCAGTGGCAAATGGTGATACAATTGCTTTGATGGAATCCGGAGAAATTGATGCTGCGTTTGTTCCGGAACCATGGGGAAGCACCTTGGTTTCACAGGCTGGTGCAGAAATTGTATTAGATTATGATGATATTTGGAATGAAGAGGGAACAGACGGAAGTAAGCCGGGCGAATATGCAACTACTGTTGTAATTGCAAGAGAAGATTTTCTGGATGAGCATGAAGATATTGTTAAGATATTTATGGA
>CATZVV010000053.1 GCA_958425285.1 uncultured Lachnoclostridium sp.
AGTATGAATTAAGAAGATAATAATGTTTCGTTTTGCTGTTATACGTTGTTGCTTTCGTATAACTTGAATTACAAGGTTTCGTTTTTGTTGTAATTGTATAAGTCTTCTTCTTTGCCTCTGCCTTTTGGGAAACAGCGGTCACACAGCATAAAACCAATACTAACACAAAAAATCCATTCCGAACTGCTTTTTTCATCATGTGATAATCTCCCTATTCTTATTATATGTACAACTTTTATAGTGTACATCTTACTTCCAAAGTATGTCATTTTCTTTTCAAAACAAAAAACTATCCCAATTAGTTTAACCAATCGGGATAGTTTCATTCTTTGTAATATACTGACTATAATGGCATAAGCAATTGCCGAAACCCTCATGTACACCTTTTGTCTCGTATTATTTATGCCTCTGCTTTTTTCACAAGAGCCTCGTACTTCTCTTTCGCATCTTTTTCTGCCTTTTCAAAGAGCTTCTTAGCACGCTCTGGATTGGAACGTGAAAGCCTGTTGTAACGAACTTCGTTCATCAAGAATTCCTGATAATCTGCTTTTGGCTCTTTGGAATCTAAAATAAATGGATTCTTTCCTTCTGCTTTCAATGTTGGATTGAAGCGGAATAAGTGCCAGTAACCAGCCTCTACAGCTTTCTTCTCTTCTGCCTGTGCACCCTTCATACCACCTTTAATACCATGGTTGATACATGGAGCATAAGCAATAATCAGTGATGGTCCATCATAAGCCTCTGCTTCTGCAAATGCTTTGATTGTCTGATTATAATCTGCACCCTGTGCAATCTGTGCTACATATACATAACCATAACTCATAGCAATTGCTGCGAGATCTTTTTTCTTAACCTCTTTACCAGCAGCGGCAAACTGTGCAATGGCACCGGTTGGAGTTGCTTTAGAGGATTGTCCACCTGTATTGGAATAAACTTCTGTATCAAACACAAGAATATTTACATTCTGCCCACTTGCAAGAACATGGTCAACGCCACCGAATCCGATGTCATATGCCCAGCCGTCTCCACCGAGAATCCACTGGGATTTCTTAGCAGCAAAATCTTTATTAGCAAGAATTGTTTTACGATCTTCATTGTCACAATTACAAGCCTCTAAAGCCGCAATCATTTTTTCTGTAGCTGCTGCATTTTTACCACTATTATCAAGTGTATCTAAATACTCTGTCAAAGCGGCTTTCACATCTTCTTTCTCTGCTACCTCAAGAAGATTCTTAGCTGCTATCTCTACTTTTTTACGAAGTGCTCGCTGAGCAAGCTCCATACCGAATCCATACTCTGCATTATCCTCAAATAAGGAGTTTGCCCAAGCAGGTCCTTTTCCGGCATGATTTACTGTATACGGAGATGCTGGTGAAGAACCGCCCCAAATAGAAGAACATCCTGTTGCATTTGCAATATACATCCTATCACCAAACAACTGAGTCATTAATTTTGCATATGGGGTTTCACCACATCCTGCACAAGCACCTGAGAATTCCATTAATGGCTGCTTAAACTGACTTCCTTTAACGGTTGTCTCAGCAAACTTATCCAATACAGCAGCAGGAGCATCTACACTTGCGCCGTAATCAAACATTGGCTGTTGTACAAGACCCTCTTCAAAAGGAACCATTGTGAGAACCTTATTTTTATTATTTCCAGGGCAGACATTTGCACAAGAACCACATCCCGTACAGTCAAGTGCTGAAACACTTACTGCGAACTTAATTCCATCTACACCTTTCAAATCTGTTGTTCTGCCTTCTGGTGCATCCTTCTGCATATCAACATCCATTGCAACCGGACGAATACATGCATGTGGACAAACATAAGAACAGAAGTTACACTGGATACAACCCTCTGGATTCCACATTGGAACATCAATAGCCACACCACGTTTTTCATATGCTGCAGAACCACTTGGAAGTGTACCATCTGCATATTCCGTAAATGCGGATACAGGAAGGTTATTTCCGGTCTGTGAATTGATTGCTTTCTGAACAGAATTGACATATTTTACAACATCTTCTCTGTTTCCTGTAATATCTTTTGCAAGCTCTACTTCACCTGCATTTGCCCATTCAGCAGGAACGTCAACTTCAACAAATGCCGTTGCACCTGCATCAATTGCATCGTGATTCATCTTAACGATATCATCACCTTTTTTAGAGTAAGAAGCAGTCGCCGCATCTTTCATATATTTAATAGCATCATCCTTTGGAATGATGTTCGCCAAAGTAAAGAATGCAGACTGTAAAATCGTATTAATACGTCCACCTAGTCCGATTTCCTTACCAATCTTAAATCCGTCGATAGTATAGAACTTAATATTGTGTTTTGCAATATAAGCTTTAACCTGTCCAGGCAGATGAGTTTCCAGTTCTTCTCTTGTCCAGCTTGTATTCAAAAGGAATGTTCCGCCATCTTTCAAATCCTGAACCATATTGTATTTTGTTACATATGCAGGCATGTGGCAGGCAACAAAGTTTGCTTTATTAATCAAGTAAGTTGCCTTAATTGGGTCCTTACCAAAACGCAAATGGGAAATGGTAACACCACCAGATTTTTTAGAATCATAATCAAAGTAAGCCTGTGCATACATATCTGTATGGTCACCAATAATTTTAATCGAGTTTTTATTTGCTCCAACTGTACCATCTGCTCCAAGTCCCCAGAATTTGCAGGAAATTGTGCTTTCCGGTGTCGTATTTGGATTTTCTACACGATCAAGAGAAAGATTTGTTACATCATCTACAATACCAAGTGTAAATTTCTGTTTGGACTCATTCCTATATGTGGCAATTACATCTGCAGGAGTTGTATCTTTGGAGCCCAAACCGTAACGACCTGTATATACAGGAGTATCATTGAATTTCGTACCTTTTAATGCTGCTACAACATCAAGGTAAAGTGGTTCACCAAGTGCACCAGGCTCTTTTGTACGATCTAATACACTAATCTGTTTTACTGTATCCGGAATTGCTTCTACTAAATGTTTTGCACTAAATGGTCTGTAAAGACGAACTTTAATCAAACCAACTTTTTCACCGGCTGCCATTAAGTAGTCAATTGTTTCTTCAATCGTATCACATACGGAACCCATGGCAATAATAACTTTTTCTGCATCCGGAGCACCATAATAATTGAATAATTTATAGTCTGTACCAATTTTAGCATTTACTTTATCCATATACTGCTGTGCAATTTCAGGAACTGCATCGTAATATGGATTTGATGCTTCTCTTGCCTGGAAGAATACATCCGGATTCTGTGCTGTTCCGCGAACTACCGGGTGATTTGGATTCAGAGAACGTTTTCTGTACTCTTCTACTGCTTCCATATTACACATATCTTTCAAATCATCGTAATCCCAGATTTCAATTTTCTGAATTTCGTGTGATGTACGGAAACCGTCAAAGAAGTGCATGAAAGGAACTCTTCCTTCAATTGCAGCAAGATGAGCAACTGCTCCCAAATCCATAACTTCCTGTACATTACTTGAACAAAGCATGGCAAAACCAGTCTGGCGGCATGCGTATACGTCAGAATGATCACCAAAAATGGATAGCGCATGGCTTGCTAATGCTCTTGCTGTTACATGAATAACACCAGGCAATAACTCACCGGCAATTTTATACATATTAGGAATCATAAGCAGGAGACCCTGAGAAGCTGTATAAGTTGTTGTCAATGCACCCGCCTGAAGAGAACCGTGAACCGCACCTGCAGCACCACCTTCAGATTGCATTTCAGAAAGCATAACTTCCTGACCGAAAATATTCTTTCTGCCTTGAGTTGCCCACATGTCAGTATAATCTGCCATTGGGGATGATGGGGTAATCGGATAAATCGCAGCTACTTCTGTAAAAGCGTAAGAAACGTGAGCTGCGGCCGTATTACCATCCATGGTTTTCATTTTTCTAGCCATTTTTATCTATATCCTCCTTAAAATTTTTTTCACATAGTTCATTCTATCACTAACCCCCAAAAAAGTAAAGAATGAAAGCAAGACATTTTGACAAAATTCCCCCTATATTATAGGAAGAAATAATATTTTTTATAATTCAAAAAAGCATTTGACAAATTTTCACAGGTGTGTTATTGTATTAGTGTACTAATCATTTAATGCATTAATACAGCGACACAACAAAGGAAAGGAGTATTGAGATGCCATGGAGCTTATCGAATGACAGACCTATTTACTTACAGTTGGTAGAACAAATTCAGCGAAAGATCCTATCTGGTGAATATAAAACAGGAGAACGTTTTCCTTCCGTCCGCGATTTGGCAAAAGAATCGGCAGTAAATCCAAATACAATGCAGCGAGCATTACAAGAATTAGAACAAAGTGGATTAATTGTTAATAACCGAACACTTGGCAGGACTGTTACGGAAGATACTGCTTTAATTTGCCAGGCAAGGAGAAAACTAGCGATTCAACGCCTTGAAGCCTTTCGCCGTGAAATGACAGAACTAGGTTTTACCACTGAAGAACTGGAAGATTTTATGAAAGAAGAAAACTAATCAAAGCGTATATCGGTTCGTGTTTAGGCGCACCTGACACCAACCGAAGAAAAAAAATGTGCGCAGAAATGAGGAATGTATGAAGACCAATATTTTAGAAACCAGGAACCTGACAAAGCGATACGGAAACCTGACCGCTTTAAATGGAATCAACCTGACTCTCGAAAGAGGCAAAATCATTGGACTCCTAGGTCCAAACGGAAGTGGAAAAACAACATTGATAAAATGTATTAACGGCCTTTTAGTACCGGACAGTGGCGAAATCAAAATTGCAGGTATGCCTCCCGGTGTTGAAACAAAAAAAATCGTATCTTACCTGCCGGATAAAAATTATCTAAGCAGCTGGATGAGCGTAAAACAACTCTTTGATTTTTATGGAGACTTTTACGATGATTTCAATCGCAACAAAGCAAGCGATATGCTGGCAAGACTCGGGATAGAAGAAAAAATGAAATTTAAAGCTATGTCAAAAGGAACCAAAGAAAAAGTGCAGTTAATCCTAGTTATGAGCCGCGATGCACATCTCTACTGTCTGGATGAACCAATTGCAGGTGTTGATCCGGCTTCCAGAGACTACATTCTTCAGACAATAATAAATAATTATAGTCAGAATGCATCTGTACTTATTTCTACACACCTGATTGCAGATATTGAAAATGTACTGGATGACGTAATTTTTGTACAGCAGGGGAATATACGCCTGCATGCTACAGTAGATCAGGTGCGTGAAGAAAAAGGTATGTCTGTTGACGAATTATTTCGGGAGGTGTTCAGATGTTAGGAAAATTATTAAAACACGAATTTAATGCAACGGGTCGTTTATTTTTACCTGTGTTTGCACTTTTAATTATATTAACACCATTACTTGGTTCTTTGATTTCAATTGTTGGTTTGGATAACAACAGCAGTCTCGGAATTATCATGGGCTTATCCATGTTTGGCTATATTATTTTATTACTCGGAGTTTTCGTAGCCTGCTTCGTATTCATTGTCATGCGTTTTTATAAATCCATGACTACGGATGAAGCCTATTTAACCTTTACATTACCGGTGAAGACATCCTCGCTTATCCTCTCCAGACTTATCCCTGCTTTTGTATGGAACCTGGTAACGATGATACTTGTATTATTTTCAATTGCAGGCTTTACTTTGATTATCGGGGTTTGGGAACTCTCTGACATCGGACGGCTTTGGGATTTTATTCTTCAGTTTATTCCATCTTTGGCTTCTGAGCAAAACTCTGTTATCACAATGCTCGTCCTCCTTGCTGGAACATTATTCTTTTCCTCCATTGCAGGAACATTACAAATTTATGCCTCGATTGCTCTTGGGCAGACCATGAGAACACATCGATTACTATTTTCTTTTGTTTACTACATTGTACTCTACGTAATTATGCAGATTATCTCCACCATTTGTGTGCTTCCATTAATGTCGAAGGGAATGAATCCGGTATTCAATAGCCCGGCTGAAATTTTAGACTTTTACAATCTCACATTTACCCTCTCAATTGGTGCAAGTGTGCTGTTTGGTATTGGCTGTTACATTTTAACAGTAATATTCTTTAAGAAAAAGTTAAATTTGGAATAGAGCCTTAAAAACTGGCGATGTCGACTCTTGATTAGTTTACTTCCGTTAAACATATCAGAATCGATTATCGCCGTTTTTTTCTTCAACAGCTCGGACAGCCAAAACAAATCCATTTGCCGCATATGGCAATAATAATACAAAGTAAGGAAAAATATACTGTCCTTTCGTCTCCCAAAATAGGTGAAACAAAAAACCTCCCAATACAATTACGGGGAGAATCAGACACTCCGGCCTGCGGTCTCTCCTCTTTCCAATAATCCATAGAAAAACTCCAGCATAAGCAAGACTTTGGAACAAGTCCAGGCAGCATAAAATAATAACACTTGCATCTCCATTTACTACACTGCTTACCCAATGACTCTGTGTAATTCCGGATTGGCATGTTCTCATGACCCAAAAACTTCCAAAGGTTGGCTCTGTCCATGAAGACAGCACCTTTTTAGTAAAAAATTTCATTGCATAGGCAGGTTCATAATAAAAGCATTGAAGCTGCTCTTTTATACTCTCTGTATGTTCCTCCACAGCACCTTCATAATCATACCCATTATCCAAATAGGCATCTCTGTGTTTTAAACTCCACCACCAACCGGGTGCTGTCTTTTTATTTGTATCACTTAATCCCATATCCACCCCTCGTATACTGGGAATACCAGATGGATATGACATTCCAGTCACCTGTTCAATCCCCCATTTGCAAATAAAACCTCCACCTATAAACAAAATCACCAAAGTTCCTGCAAACAAAAGATAACGTATATTTCTCTCAACCAAAGCAAAAAGTAGCAAAAAAAGAAGCATTGCAATAAAAACAATACTATAATTCATTTTCAGCCCTACAGCAGCAAGAATCAATGCAATGGATAGAAACATATACCGATACTTTTTATTATCTCTAAAAAGCAGCATATAATATAGTGAGGCAAGACTACATGCTAATCCTGCCATAGTACCATAAACAAATGTTGTATAGAAAATAAGTGGTACAAATAAAAGTAACATCCAATGTAATATAAAAACTGTACTTTCTCCAAAAAACCTCTCATATATTTTCGAAAGATAGTGCACAATCAGGACGAGTGCACCTATATTCAAAAATTGCAGCACTAGATGATTTCCATTTCCCGCAAACTTTCCAATCAGCGTCTCAACCAAAACAAGGCCTATCTGATTCGGATATTGAAACAAATATCCTCCCTGTGAAAATGCAGAAAAATCCCCTTCCAAAAACTGCCCCGCGGTTCGTAATGCAATTGCCTGATCTGCTTTGGGAATGAGTTGGGTCAAAAGAATCCATACCATTGATGCCAAAATTAAAACCACTTCAAGCCGCCACCTGCTAAGTACCTGAAAAATCCGATACTTCCCATAACGATATATTTTGTAAAAAAGTATAAAAAGCAAAATCCCCATAACCAGATGTAGCAATCCAAAACCATTCTTAAATTCTGTTTTTTCCCACGAAAAAATAACAGATGTATATATATAACTTCCCAGCATAATACTTCCAATCATTACACCAAACAAAAAAACTAGTACTTTATGGCTGATTTTTTCAAGCATCTGTGCTTTCCCTTTCTAATTTCGTCCAAATTCACTCAATATTAAACCATCATTTCGCTCTAATACCGTCTGAATACTCCATGGATAGGAAAACAGAAGAAGTGGATTTCCCTTCAAGTCTTTTACTTTCTTTGTATCAGAGGTTACAGAAAGTGATGACACATCAATCTCCTTATTTTCAATCCAACGAATATGCTCATATGGTAGTTGCTCCATTCTGATTTCTACGTTATATTCTGATTCAAGGCGATATTGAAGCACCTCAAATTGCAATACACCTACAACTCCAACAATAATCTCCTCCATACCAGTATTAAATTCCTGAAAAATCTGAATTGCCCCTTCCTGGGCAATCTGAGAAATCCCCTTCATAAACTGCTTCCGTTTCATAGTATCTACTTGGCGGACTCTTGCGAAATGCTCTGGTGCAAAGGTTGGAATTCCTTCAAATTGAATTTTTTCTCCCACTTTGCAAAGTGTGTCTCCAATTGAAAAAATACCCGGGTCAAACACTCCGATAATATCACCTGCGTAAGCTTCTTCCACATGCTTTCTTTCCTGCGCCATCATCTGCTGCGGCTGGGAAAGGCGAACCTTCTTTCCACCCTGAACATGGAATACCTCCATACCTGCCTCAAATTTTCCAGAACAAATCCGCATAAATGCAATTCTGTCACGATGTGCCTTATTCATATTCGCTTGAATCTTAAATACAAATGCTGAAAAATCCTCCGAAAAAGGACTAATTTCTTTCGAAAAAGAATCCTGCTCCACATCACTTGATTTTCTTGGCAAAGGCGATGTCGTCATTTCCAAAAAGTGCTGTAAAAATGGTTCTACCCCAAAATTCGTTAAGGCTGAGCCAAAAAATACCGGAGACAACTTTCCAGCACGTACCTTTTCCAGATCAAATTCATCACTGGCACCATCTAATAATTCTACATCTTCATTTAACTTTTCATGTAATTCCTTTGTAATAAGTTCATCCAGATTTGAATCACCAAGCTCAGCTTCAATATGCTCAATCTTATGCCCATTATCTGATGCGAAAAATCGGTTAATGGTTTGGGAACTCCTGTCATACACTCCTTTAAAACTCTTTCCTGAGCCAATTGGCCAGTTAATCGGACAAGTACGAATTCCCAGAACTGTCTCAATCTGATCAATAAGCTCAAAAGGATCCATGGCCTCCCTGTCCATTTTATTAACAAACGTAAAAATAGGAATTCCCCGCATCACACATACTTTAAATAATTTGATTGTCTGCGCCTCAACACCCTTTGAACCGTCAACTACCATAACTGCTGAATCAGCTGCCATCAATGTTCGATAGGTATCTTCCGAGAAGTCCTGATGCCCCGGTGTATCTAAAATATTAATGCAACAGCCGTCATAATTGAACTGCAGTACAGAAGACGTAACGGAAATTCCTCTTTCCTTTTCAATTTCCATCCAATCCGAAACGGCATGTTTAGCAGCCTTCCTTCCCTTTACTGAGCCAGCCAGATTGATTGCACCTCCATATAACAAAAACTTTTCTGTCAAAGTAGTCTTTCCGGCATCAGGATGGGAAATAATTGCAAACGTTCTTCTTTTTTCAATCTCGTTTTTATATTTATTCACATGCTCCTCCATTTCTACACACATTTTAAGCGTAATCATTGATTCCGTAAATCCGTTCTATTTTACCACATGAAGCAATGATTGACAATTTTTTTTATTTTTTTTAAAATAATACTTGCATTTCAAAAAAGA
>CATZVV010000054.1 GCA_958425285.1 uncultured Lachnoclostridium sp.
ATGATGATGTAACGAAAGTGGTTACGGCAACGGAAATTGCGAAAAAAGAATATCCAAATGTAAAAATTGATGGTGAATTACAGTTAGATGCTGCAATTGTTCCGAGTGTGGGTGGTTCCAAAGCTCCTGACAGTGAAATTGCAGGACATGCAAATGTACTTGTATTTCCAGATCTGGATGCCGGAAATATTGGATATAAACTAACACAGCGTCTTGCAAAGGCAGAGGCTTATGGGCCTGTAACTCAAGGAATTGCCCATCCCGTTAATGATCTTTCCAGAGGATGCTCCGCGGAAGATATTGTAGGGGTAATTGCAATTACAGCAGTACAGGCACAGTAAAATAGATTTATAATTGAGAACATATATGGAGGAAAAAATGAAAGTTTTAGTAATTAATTGTGGCAGTTCATCTTTAAAGTATCAGTTAATCGATTCAGAAACAGAACAGGCTTTAGCCGTTGGACTATGTGAAAGAATTGGAATTGATGGTCGTTTGAATCATACACCGGCAGGGGGAAAGAAGGTTGTCATTGAGGATGCTATGCCAGACCATGAAGTAGCAGTGAAAATGGTACTTGATGCATTAGTAAATGAGACTTATGGAGTAATTCAAAACCTCGGTGAAATTAATGCGATTGGACATCGTGTTGTACATGGAGGAGAGAAATTCTCATCTTCTGTTTTAATTGATGATGATGTAGTTGCTGCAATTGAGGAGTGTAATGATTTGGCACCTCTTCACAATCCGGCCAATTTGATTGGTATTCGTGCCTGCCAGGCAATTATGCCAATGGTTCCAAATGTAGCAGTATTTGATACAGCTTTTCATCAGACGATGCCGGCAAAAGCATTTCTTTACGGCTTGCCACATGAATATTATGCGAAGTATAAAGTAAGACGTTATGGATTTCACGGAACAAGCCACAGTTTTGTTTCTAAAAGAACAATTCAGTTGGCAGGATTGAATCCAAAAGATTCAAAGGTAATTGTCTGCCATCTTGGAAATGGTGCCAGTATTTCAGCTGTATTAAATGGGGAATCTGTTGATACAAGTATGGGTCTTACTCCATTAGAAGGTTTGATTATGGGGACACGAAGTGGAGATTTGGATCCGGCTATTATTGAGTTTTTGGCACATAAAGAAAACAAAACCTTAGAGGAAGTAATGAGCATTCTCAACAAGAAATCCGGTGTTTATGGTTTGTCTGGTGGAATTTCAAGTGACTTCAGAGACTTGGATAAGGCATCTGAGGAAGGAAGTAAAAAAGCTCAGCAGGCAGTTGAGGTATTTTGTTATCGTGTGGCAAAATATATCGGTAGTTATGTAGCAGCTATGAATGGGGTGGATGCAATTGCATTTACGGCAGGGCTTGGTGAGAATGATCAAAAGGTACGCAAGTTGGTATTATCTTATCTTGGTTATTTAGGAGTCGAAGTTGACGATGAAAAAAATCAGACTCGTGGACAGGAAGTGATGTTGTCTACTGAAGATTCCAAAGTAAAAGTATTTGTTGTACCTACTAATGAGGAACTGGCAATTGCTCGTGAGACAGTCGCACTTCTTTAAGGTTAAAATTAGATGTACTTGAAAACGGAAAAAAATGTTGACAAACCTGTTATAAGAAGATATAATAGAAAAAGTGTTTGAAGAAAGGTCATAGGAGGTGTAACGCGTGAGTATTTGTCCTAAGAATAAATCATCTAAGTCAAGAAGAGATAAACGTAGAGCAAATTGGAAAATGACTGCTCCGAATCTTGTTAAATGCAGCAAGTGTGGTGCATTGATGGTTCCACATAGAGTATGTAAGAGCTGTGGTTCTTATAACAAAAAGGAAATCGTTGAAGTTCAATAATCGAATGCAGGAAACGGTATAGTATCTGCTTCCATGAAACATATAAGGTGCTGCTGCACAATGGCGTTATTTGCCTTTGTGTGGCGGCACCTTTTTATGCAATCTTGGGGTATGACGGTGCAGACTGATACTACTTTTTGTGTATTAAATTCATATAGCCGGACGGCAATGTTCCATGCCATTCCAGATAGGCATGGGTACGTTCACGGTTAAAGAAAAGAGGGAGGGATAAGCATTCTGTATCCGTCTTTTTAAATGCAGGGGCGGGAATAAAGCTTCCACTATGCCGGATGTAGCAATTTTTTGAGGTTGCTTTTTGACGGTATTGTGGATCTGCAAAAGCAGCTACAGATTTATGTAATGCTTTATCCTCGAATGGAAGATAATAGTAATTTTTATAATCCTTATAAAAATAATATAACTCTCCCTTTAATAAGGGGAGTTCTAACTCAAACGTATGGTTGCGAAACGTAAAGGGGAGGTCCCCGACATAGCTGGAAAAAGAAGCAGGTGTTAGTCCCGGAAGCTGAATACGGATTTGAATACTGTTATCATATATTTTTGTCTGTTCCGGAAGATGTTTTTCGTAAAATGGCATTAGATAAAGAAGAAGCTGGCTGCATAAAAAAGTTCCTATAATGTCTTCGAAATTATGAAGGAGAAGGCAATATCGATCGGAGTCTCGTTTTTCGTTTTCCTGTAAGTATTTCATCTGCATAAAATCAGAATAGAGTTGGATGCAATCTCTTCCGGTAAAGCGGTCAGAACGTGGAATGCGAAGAAAGCTCTCTACTGTAGTAAGCTTTAGGTTTTCAAAGGGGAAAATACTTTTCAGAGAACGGAGATGTTTGTAGAAATCCAGACTCTGTAAGTGGGAAAATGGTGATTCTAATCCATAAAAAGTACATTTTTTTTCGATATATGGTAAGTCAAATCCGGTTCCATTATAGTGTACGATTGTTTGAAAATCTTTTAGGTACTCCGTAAGACAGGATAAAATTGTGGATTCGCTTGTATAGTCATCAGCAAACCACTGTGTTATTTCGAGTCGGTTCTTATTGATCTGACAACAGCCAACCAGATACACTGAAGAAATGTCAGCAGAAAGCCCGGTTGTTTCAATATCAAAAAAGCAGATTTTGTCCAGCGGGATATGCTTGACCTCATTGAAATGTAATAGGGCAGACAGTGCATTCTGTTCTGATTTAGAAGATAATTCTTTTGTGTTTTTGATTATTTCCATATGTTTTCCATCCTTTCTCCAAGTTCATTTTATAACGAAAAAAAGAATCTGTCAAAATGGAAGCAAATGTGGTATACTAATGAAATATAATATATGGGTATGTGAATGAGAAACAGAGAAAAGAGAGGGGAATTCACTGTATGTCAGAAGAGAAGCAGGTGAAAAAGATTAAACAGTTAAAGGGGAGAATTGAAAACAATTTAAGCGGGTTGATTCGGATGGTCATTGTAGGTCTGCTTGTGTTGTTGCAGATAGGTATTTTAGCAATTCTTCCTTTTGTATTGCATGAATTTACTGTTTATTTTTATGTCATTATGGAACTTTTCAGTGTGGTGTTTATTTTTACGGTGACGAATCAGAATAAAAGCGCATCTTATAAAATAGCGTGGTTTTGCATTGTATTGCTTTTGCCCGTATCGGGTGTTATTATGTTTGCTTTCTGGGGCAAGACAGGGAAGAGAAATAAGTTGCAGGCCCGGATTTTAGAAAGGATGGAGGAGGTAAAACCATATCAGGTTCAGGATATGAATGTCTTGAAGGAATTTTGCGAAAGACATCCTGTGAGTTCGCGTATGTCTAAGTTTATGGTGGCAGAATCCTCTCCGCTTTATAAAAATAATCAAGTCAGTTATTTCCGTATGGGTGAAGATGCTTTTGAAGAAATTTTTAAGGATATAGAGTTGGCAGAAAAGTTTGTGTTAATTGACTTTTTTATTGTTGCAGAGGGAGCTATATGGGATCAGATGCATGAAATTCTCTTGCGAAAAATTAAACAGGGTGTAAAGGTACTATTCCTTTATGATGACTTTGGTGCAATGATGCGTACAAATAAAAATTTTGCAAGAGATTTAATTGCAGAGGGGTTTGAAGTACAGATTTTTAATCCAATTCACAAATATACAGATAAGCTGTTTATGAACTTTAGAAGTCATCAAAAAATCATTGTTATTGATGGAAATGTGGGGTATACAGGAGGCTTTAATATTGCGGACGAATATGCCAACCTTGTAAACCGGTTTGGTGTTTGGAAGGATACGGGTGTCAGGATTGAAGGAGATGCCGTATGGGGCATGACGCTTACTTTTTTACAAATGTGGCATGTGTGCAGCGGCAATGGGATTGATTATGATTATTTTCGACCGAATAGGAAGTTCCCGGCGAATGATACGTATTGTCATGTGCTGGCAGATGGACCTGCAAGCAATCCCAATTGTTTCATTGAGTCCATGTACAAGCAGATGATTAATTATGCAGGTCAAAAATTATATATTATGACCCCTTATATGATTTTAGAAGATTATATGATACAGAGTTTAGTAGAGTCTGTTTGCCGTGGAGTTGATGTGCGAATTATAACGCCATACATTCCAGATAAAAAACATGTAAAGTGGCTCACAGAATATAATTATGGAATTTTATTAAAGCATGGTATTCGAATTTATGAATATTTGCCAGGTTTTATCCATGCCAAGGTTATTATGAATGAGCATTGTGCGATTGTAGGAACGATTAATATGGATTATCGGAGTTTTTATCTTCACTATGAAAATGGATTATGGTTATATGATGAAAAGTTAATTCAGGATATTACTTCGGATTTTGAAGATACATTTGCAGAGAGTAAAGAGGTAACGTATGAGGAGTGGTTGAACCGCCCATTGGGGCTTCGGTTTTGCCAGTATGTATTTAATGTATTTTCTACGCTTGTTTAAGGAGGAAAAATGTGATTGGTTTCATAAAAGGTGAATTGGAGTATGTAGAGGGAAATAAAATTATTGTAGATAATGGAGGCATCGGATATGAAATACTGGTACCTCTTTCGGTGGCAGAAAATCTTCCGCAGCAGGGGAATATCGTAACAATTTACACGTATCTCCATGTTCGTGAGGATATTCTGCAATTATTTGGTTTTCTGACAAGAGATGAATTAAATATGTTTAAGCTAGTGATTACAGTTAATGGAATTGGTCCTAAAGGTGCACTTTCTATATTTTCTGTAATGGACGCAGATAGTCTGAGATATGCAATTTTATCAGAAGATACAAAAAGTATTACAAAAGCGCAGGGAATTGGAGCAAAAGCAGCAGGAAAACTGATTTTAGAATTAAAGGATAAGTGCAATTTAGAAGATTTGCTTGTACCAAAAGGGGAAGAAGAGCAGGTTTCAGGTAGTGTTAGGAATGATGCCGTGAATGATGCAGTTCAGGCTTTGGTAGCACTTGGTTATTCAAACAGTGAAGCATTGCAGGCAGTCAAAGAGACGGATGTAACACTAGACATGAATGTGGAAGATATTCTAAAAGCATCTTTGAAAAAGATTTAGCAAGGAAACAGTGAGGAATTTACATGGAACGTAGAATTATTTCAACAGAAATTATGGATGAGGATTATAAAATTGAAAATAGTCTCAGACCAAAGCTTCTTTGTGATTATATTGGACAAGACAAAGCGAAAGAAAATTTAAAGGTGTATATTGAAGCAGCAAAAGCTAGAAATGAGGCATTGGATCATGTGCTCTTATATGGACCTCCGGGACTGGGTAAAACAACGCTTGCCGGAATCATTGCAAATGAAATGGATGTAAATATAAAAATCACCTCCGGACCTGCGATTGAAAAGCCGGGAGAGATGGCATCGATTTTAAATAATTTACAGGATGGAGATCTTCTGTTTGTGGATGAGATTCATCGTCTGAACCGTCAGGTTGAAGAAGTGCTTTATCCGGCAATGGAGGATTTTGTAATTGATATTGTAATCGGGAAAGGTTCTGCGGCAAGAAGCATTCGTCTGGATTTACCGAGATTTACTCTGGTAGGTGCGACAACAAGAGCCGGCATGCTGACCGCACCACTTAGAGATCGCTTTGGAGTTGTGCATCGTTTGGAGTTTTATACGGTAGAACAGCTTACAACGATAATTAAACGATCTGCAAAGGTGTTTCAGGTTGATATGGATGAGCAGGGGGCAGTAGAACTGGCTCGCAGGTCAAGAGGAACCCCTCGGCTTGCCAATCGGCTTTTAAAGCGCGTGCGAGATTTTGCACAAGTAAAATACGATGGCAGGATTACGAAAGAGGTTGCAGATTTTGCCTTAGATTTGCTTGAGGTGGATAAATATGGATTGGATATGACAGATCGGGAGATTTTAATAACCATGATTCAAAAATTTTCTGGAGGACCAGTTGGTTTGGATACACTGGCGGCAAGCATTGGAGAAGACCGTGGTACGATTGAAGATGTTTACGAACCATATCTGATTCAAAATGGATTTATTGCCAGAACACCAAGAGGACGGGTTGCAACAGAGAAAGCCTATGGTCATTTAGGGCTTGAGTAATCGGTGTACATAAGGTATAATGTACGCGGATACAAGAGGAGGTTTACGAATGAAAGCAAGGAATGATGTAGAAGTATTAATCAATGGTAATAAATATACAATCAGTGGTTTTGAGAGTGATGAGTATTTGCAGAAAGTGGCTTCGTACATTAACGAAAAATACACAGAATTTAAGAAAAAAGAGTATTATAATAATTTTGATTTTGAATTGCGTAATATTCTGCTGGCAATTAATATGGCAGATGACTTTTTTAAAATGGAAAAAAAAGCAAAAGAACAGGCGGAACAAAGTGACAGAAAGGACAAGCAGCTATTTAATATGAAGCATGAAATAGTAGAATTAAAAGAAAAATTAGAAGAGGCAGAGAAGCAGATAGAAGAGTTGAAAAAGCAGGCAGGAACGCGTTCCGGCCAGAACAGGGGAAGAAGATAATTCTATGAATCAAAAACATAACATTGAAATTCTGGCACCAGCAGGCTCTTATGAGGCATTAAAGTCAGAAATTTATGCAGGAGCGGATGCCGTTTATGTTGGCGGAAGTCATTTTGGTGCCAGAGCATTTGCAGAAAATTTAAGCACGGAGCAATTGTGCGAAGCGATTGATTTTGTGCATATATTTGGTAAAAAATTGTATTTAACAGTGAATACATTGTTAACGGATACAGAGTTGGAACATTCGGTATATGATATGCTTGCGCCTTTATATGAACAAGGACTGGATGCAGTTATTGTTCAGGATATGGGCGTTCTTTCTTTTGTGCATAATGAGTTTCCGGAGATGGATATTCATGCAAGCACTCAAATGACCTTGTGCAGTGCAGCTGGTACGAATATGCTTGGTTCGTATGGTGTTACGCGTTTTGTCCCGGCAAGAGAACTGACAATTGAGGAAATCAAAGGTGTCCGTAAGCAGACGAATATGGAAATTGAAGTTTTTGTACATGGTGCATTATGCTATAGTTATTCCGGTCAGTGTCTTATGAGTAGTATTATGGGGGGCAGAAGTGGAAACCGGGGAATGTGTGCTCAGCCGTGCCGCCTGCCTTATGAAGTGAACCATAAACATGGATTTTTTTTAAGCCCAAAAGATGTCTGTACACTGACGCAAATTCCAGAGCTGGTAGATGCCGGTATTGATTCTTTTAAAATAGAAGGGCGTATGAAGAGCATGGAATATGGAATACTGACTGCAAAATTATACAGGCAGTATACAGATTTTTATATTAGAGAAGGGCGGGAGGCCTTTGAACGGGAAACTCATAATAAAAGAAGTGAACTTTGGCAGGATATTAGATGTCTGAAGGACTTATATAATCGTGGAGACTTTTGTAAGGGTTATCTGTTTGAGGAGGAGAAGGCAGATATTATTTTTCCGAAAAAAAATAATCATTATGGTGTAAGGGTTGGATCGGTTGTATCCTGCAATGGTCGTCAGGCGGTTTTTCATTTAGAAGAAGGTATTGAGTATCAGGATGTTCTGGAATTTCGAAAAGAGAGTACGCAGGAAAGTCTGTATGAATATACAGTGAAGAATCCCGCAGAGAGAGGACAAGACATTTGTGCTAATATTATGCCGGGGAGTCTGATTCAAAAAGGTCAGGCTGTATATCGGATTCGCAATCAGAAGCTCAGGAATAAAATTTTGAGTTTTCCGAAGAAGAAACGGATGCTTCATGGAGTTTTTATAGCTGAAGTTGGAAAAGAACTCTCTTTTTCAGTACAGGGTACAGACGGAAGTGTGTCTGTATATGGAGACCGGGCGATGCGGGCTATGAAGCGGGCAGTCACAGAAGATGAGATACGTACCAGACTGATGCGGACAGGAGAGACAGATTATCAATTTCATGAAATAGAAATAAAATTAGACAGTGAACTGTTTATTCCGATGGGAGAAGTAAACCGTTTACGGAGAGATGCATTAGAGACCTATGAAAGGCAGGTTTTGGGGAGGTTTCGGAGGAAGTGTACGAAGAGAACGGACATTCCTTCTATTTCTAAAATAGAAGCTGCCAAAGAGGTGATGGTAACTATTTGCAATGAAGAGCAGCTAGAGGAAGCAAAAAGGCATAAAGAGATTTCAACGATTGTTTGCAATCTTGCCTTTTGGAATCGTGTTCAGTGGAAGAATGCTGTTATACAAATCAGAAATGCAGGCAAAAAAGTAGCTTTTTCGTTTCCGAAACCATTGCATGGAATAATTTTGGAAAAGGTATTTAATGAGTTTCCGGAAACAGAATTTGATACTGATATGATTGGCCTTGTGAATTCATGGGAAATGTGGAGTTTTTGTATTCGGATGAAGATTCCCTGTTGTATGGATACTGCTTTTTATGTTACAAATCAGCGTGCATTATTCTTCTACCATGAACAGAAAGCCCAGAATTTTTGTGTCTCTGTTGATTCAAATGATTCAGAAAAAAGGAAATGGTCTGATTTTGGCGGTTTTGTTACTGTGTATGGAAAAGTTCCTCTTATGACAACAAAAGCATGTGTTAGTAGTGCTTGTACATCCTGTGATTCAAAGCCATTGCAAATGAAAAATGCAGGAGGTGACGAATTTTTTGTGGTAAAACACTGTAATTATTGTTACAATACCATATATACGAATGAAACGAAGACAGACTTAGGAGAGTATCGAAAGCGGAGATTTGATTTTCTGGATGAAGATGCTTTTCAAATTAGAAAGGTTTTGAAACAATGGAAAATATAATTGTGCAATTGTCAAGATATGTTATAATCATACTCTTTGCCATTTACACATTTTATTGTTTCCGGGCTTTTGCCGGAAAGAGTAAAAAGAGGCAGAACCATATTTTTCGAATGCAGCGTACGATTACAGTTTTGCTTCACTTGCTTTGTACTGCTATTCTGTGTATGGAAACAGAGAATTTTTCACTTCTTGCGCTAGCCGCATTGCAGCTTGCTTTTTATTTGCTTTTCATTAAATTGTAT
>CATZVV010000055.1 GCA_958425285.1 uncultured Lachnoclostridium sp.
TACAATGATTTATACTTGAAAAGACAGATTTTAAATTTCAATTTTTTAAGCGATGGGCTTTTAATAACAAGCTATAAAAGAACCTTTGTGGTATTCCGCATGGATGATGTAATAAACCGCCGGATATGCCTTACCAAAGAACAACTAACCCATTTATCATTTCTGGTTCTTTTGGGAAACCAATTACAAAATCTCTTTCAATACTTGAATCATCTCATCAACATGCTCCTTTTCTATGATAAGCGGAGGTAAAAAGCGAATGACATTTGCACCGGCTCCGACAAAAATAACTCCTTCTTTTAAAGCCTGCTGTATCACCTCCGTCACTGGCATGCTGCATTCCAATCCCTGCATCAAACCTGCCCCCCGGCGTGCCAAAGCATTTTCTTTGTTAACGACCAGATTTTCCAATTGCTCTGTTAAATATTCTCCCACTTCTTTGACATGCTCAACCAAATTCATTTTCTGAAACTGCTTAAAGGTTGTGCAAACTGCAGTTGCTGCTAACGGGTTTCCTCCAAATGTTGTCCCGTGATCACCTGCTTCAAGACCGATTTGAGCCTTTTCACTCACAGCAAAAGCTCCCACCGTAATCCCATTTCCGATTCCTTTTGCCATTGTAACAACATCTGGAAGAATATCATATTTCTGATACGCAAACATCTTACCTGTACGACCCATTCCGCATTGAATTTCATCACATATTAAAATCAAATCGTGCTCGTCACATATCTTCCGTAACCCCTTTATAAATTCAGGTTTTGCCTCATAGATTCCGCCTTCACCCTGTAATGCTTCTACAATAATGGCGCATGTTCTCTCGGAAAGAATTTCCTTTACACTCTCTAAGTCATTATATTCCGCAAATTTTACATTCCCAATCAAAGGCTCGAAGGGCTCACGGTATTTTGCAGTTCCGGTTACAGCCAGAGCACCCATACTTCTTCCATGGAATGCATGATTCATAGAAATAATTTCTGTTCTTCCTTCATATCCTTTCTGAATTGCATACTTTCTTGCCAATTTAATGGCTCCTTCATTTGCTTCCGTTCCGCTATTACATAAAAATGCCTTTTTTAGTCCAGTTGCTTCAACAAGTGCCTTGGCTGCCTTACAAAGTGGCTCTGTATAAAAATAATTTGATACATGTAATATTTTATCTATTTGACTTTTTAAACTCTCATTGAATTCCTGATTTCCATATCCCAATGCACAAACAGCAATTCCGGCTGCAAAATCCAAATATTTTTTTCCATTTGTATCATATAAGTAAACACCATTTCCATGGTCAAGCACAACCGGATAACGATTATAGGTATGTAATAAATATTGCTCTGATTCCGACATCATTGTCTCCATATTTTCCTTCATATTTTCCTCCGCTCTTTCTTTTAGACCTCATTTTCATGTGCATACAGCTCATTTTCACCACGTATAATAGCTGTACCAATACCCTTTTTCGTAAAGAACTCAAGCAACAGACAATGTTCTCTTCGTCCATCTAAAATATGTACCCGGTTCACACCCTCTCTTACTGCATCAATACAATTTTTGATTTTAGGAATCATACCACCTCCGATATTTCCTTCCTCAATCATTTCCTGTGCACTCTCTAAGGTCAAAACCGATACGAGGGAATTTTTATCATCGACATCCCGGTATACACCTTCAATATCTGTTAAGAATGCCAGTTTTTCTGCCTTAATTGCCTTTGCTACTGCGCAGGCAGCATCATCTGCATTAATATTATAAGAATCATAATTTTCATCCAGACCGATTGGAGCAATAATCGGAATAAAATCATTTTCAAGCAATGTATCAATCAGATCTGAATTCACTTCCTTTACATCTCCGACAAAACCAATATCCTTTCCATTCGCATACTTCTTGTCAACGAATAGGGTTCCACCATCTTTTCCACTAATTCCAGCTGCCTTTACGCCAAGCCGTTCCACCATTTGCACCAGTTCTTTATTTACTTTATTCAGAACCATTTCTGCAATTTCCATTGTCTCCGCATCCGTCACACGAAGCCCCTCTACAAATTTCGTTTCCTTTCCAACCAAATCAATCCACTTACTGATTTCTTTTCCACCACCATGTACAATAATAGGCTGCATTCCAACAAGTTTTAAGAGCGCAACATCTTTAATAACGCTCTGCTGCAGCTTTTCATCTAACATTGCACTTCCACCATACTTTACAACTACCTTTTTATTATTAAAATCACGAATATAAGGCAATGCCTCAATCAATGTCTCCGCCTTAATGGTAATCTGCTTCATCATATCTTCACTCATTGTTTATCTCCAATCATTCCTTTTTCCCATCCTTTCTATTAAGAACGGTAATCTCCATTAATTTTTACATAATCGTAGCTCAAATCACACCCCCACGCTGTTGCACAGGCATCGCCG
Organism: uncultured Lachnoclostridium sp.; assembly: GCA_958425285.1. GTDB lineage: Bacteria > Bacillota > Clostridia > Lachnospirales > Lachnospiraceae > UBA933. The sequence continues at coordinate 2,418 of CATZVV010000055.1, forward strand.
GATTTCATATCACAGAGGATTTTCACTTCTTTACAGCCAAGCAATTGCGATGCCTTTTTCTCAGAATATCCGGTTGCGATGCCATCTTTAACGATGATTAGCTCTTCCTTGTCAGCAAGTATTGTCAAATCAACAATTTCTGGGTTAAACTTGACCCCAGTTTGCATCACTTCCATACATTGCCGTTTTAACAAGTGGAGAGGTAATCACCGATTTACTTAGACAAATAGCATCCTTTTTTGTCGCTGCATGCTCCACGGTTACTTCAACAAGCTTTGTTGCACCTTCTCCATCCGAAGCCATCTTTTTTGCCAGCGTTTTTGTCACAATAGAAAGTGCTTCAGCAAAAAGAGCTGCCTCCTGCGACCCCATTGTAATGCATTCATTTTCTGCCAATCCGTTCGCAAGTATAATGCAGGTATCATTCGTTGATGTATCACGGTCAACAGAAATCATATTAAAGGACTCTTTTACATCATTACTTAACAATTCCTGTAACAATGCCCCATCAATAGCAGCATCGGTTGTAATTACACTAAGCATCGTTGCCATATTGGGATGAATCATCCCGGAACCTTTACTCATTCCACCAATACGAATTTCTTTTCCACCAATGGACACACAAACTGCACACTCTTTTTCAACTGTATCCGTAGTCATAATTGCCTTGGCAGCATTGGTTCCTGCTTCTTTTGTAGCCGCAAGAGCCTGTTTTAGCAGCTTTGCGCCATGCTGAAGCGGTTCTTCCTTCAACTGCATCCCAATCACTCCTGTAGATGCCGTCAAAACGGTTTCTGCTTCTACCTGTAACTCTTTTGCTACAGACATTGCCATATACTCATTTAATTTACGACCTTCCTCACCCGTACAGGCATTGGCAATTCCACTATTCAAAACAACCGCATTGACCTGCTTCCCGGAAGCAATAATTTCCTTATCCCATAAGACAGGGGCTGCTTTTACTACATTTGTAGTAAAAACTCCAGCGGCTACACATGGGACATCACTCACAACGAGTGCCATATCATTTCGCCCCTTATACTTAATTCCAGCGGCTGCACATGCCGCCTGAAATCCATTTGCTGCTGTTACTCCACCCTGTATATTTGTAATCATATTCACTATTACTCTCCGTCCTTTCTATCATGGAAACATTGGCACCATCATTAATCCTTCTTTTTCATCGAGTCCAAACATCAGGTTCATATTCTGAACTGCCTGCCCGGCTGCCCCTTTTACTACATTATCCATAGCACCCATCATAATGGCACGATTGGTTCTCTCATCTATAATACAGTTTACATCCACAAAATTGCTTCCCTCTACCCATTTCGTTTCAGGGGCAATTCCTTCATTCAATACGCGGACAAAATATTCATTTTCATATGCTTTCATATAGGCATCTCTTACCTGTTCCTTTGTCACACCATTGTTTAACTTTGCATAAGAAGTAGCCAAAATTCCTCTGTTCATAGGTGCCAAATGCGGTGTGAAGTTAATAACAACCTCTTCCCCTGAAGCATAACTAAGCTGCTCCTCAATTTCCGGTGTGTGACGGTGGGTTGTCACACCATAAGCCTTCATATTTTCATTCACTTCACAAAACAGATTCTGTACTTTAGCACCTCTTCCTGCTCCCGAAGTACCTGATTTAGCATCTACAATTAACGTATTCATATCAAGCAATCCATTTTTTGCTAGCGGATAAATGGATAAAAAGGTACAAGTTGGAAAACAGCCCGGATTTGCAATCAATCTGGCTTCTTTTACCTGCACACGATTCACTTCCGGAAGCCCATAAACAGCCTCCTCAATAAACTGGGGAGATTTATGTTTCATGCCATACCACTTTTCATAAACAGCTACATTTTTAATACGAAAATCTGCACTTAAATCAATCACCTTACAGTTTTGTAAAATCTCTTCCGTAAGAACACCCGCTAAATAACCTTGTGGAGTTGCTGTAAAAATCACATCCGCCTCTTTACATAATACGGATAAATCATCGCTTTTACATATATCTTCTACAATCTGAAACATGTTCCCAAATACAGAACTGAATGTTTCATCTACATAAGAGCGGGAACCATACCATACAATTTCCACTTTCGGATGCTGTAATAATATACGAACTAATTCCTGACCGGCATATCCGGTTGAACCAATAATACCTGCTTTTATCATAATTTCCTCCATTCAAAAATGTTTATGCTAAAAAATATAATTTTCAGCCACACCTTTTTATGCATGTTATATGTATTTTTATTCATATTTTTTTAAAAACAGTTATAATTATACACCTAACCTAAAAATTATGCAATACTAATATTTTAAATACTTCTAATTTCCACGTTTTCTTCAAATTCCCTCTTGCATAATATACATTTATGTTGTATATTTATTAACAGAAACTAATATGGAGGTCATACATATGAAAGAAAAGGTTATACTTGCTTATTCCGGCGGTCTTGATACAACAGCAATTATTCCATGGCTAAAGGAAAATTTTGATTATGAAGTTATTTGTGTCTGCATTGACTGCGGACAAGGTGAGGAACTTGACGGTTTGGAAGAAAGAGCAAAATTCTGCGGTGCAGAAAAGCTCTATATTGAAGATGTTATTGATGAATTTTGCGATGAGTACGTTGTTCCATGTGTTCAGGCAAATGCTATTTATGAAAACAAATATTTACTTGGTACATCAATGGCCCGCCCAGTTATTGCAAAACGCCTCGTTGAAATTGCACGCAAAGAAGGTGCTACTGCTATCTGTCACGGAGCTACCGGAAAAGGAAACGACCAGATTCGTTTTGAACTTGGAATTAAAGCACTTGCTCCGGACATTAAGATTATCGCTGCATGGAGAAGTGATTTATGGACAATGAACTCCCGGGAAGAAGAAATTGAATATTGCAAGGCACATGGCATTGATCTTCCTTTCTCCGCAGATACAAGCTACAGCCGAGATCGTAATTTATGGCACATCAGTCACGAAGGTCTTGAATTGGAAGATCCGGCTAACGAGCCGAACTTTGATCATCTTCTGGTACTAGGCACAACACCGGAAAAAGCACCAGAGGAAGGCGAATATGTTACAATGTCCTTTGAAGGTGGTGTTCCAAAAAGCGTAAATGGAAAAGAAATGAAAGTTTCTGATATTATCCGTACACTAAATGAGCTAGGCGGTAAACACGGAATTGGCATTGTTGATATTGTAGAAAATCGTGTCGTAGGTATGAAATCCCGTGGTGTTTATGAAACTCCGGGGGGAACGATTTTAATGGAAGCACATCAGCAGTTAGAAGAATTAATCCTTGACCGTGACACCTACACAATGAAAAAGGATATGGGCAATAAACTTGCTGATATTGTATATGAAGGAAAATGGTTTACTCCTCTGCGCGAAGCTGTTCAGGCATTTATTGAGTCAACTCAGAAATATGTGACCGGAGAAGTTAAATTCAAACTTTATAAGGGAAATATCATTAAAGCTGGCACGACCTCCCCTTATTCACTTTATAATGAGAGTATTGCCTCTTTTACAACTGGCGATTTATACGATCATCACGATGCAGAAGGATTTATCAATCTTTTCGGACTTTCTTGCAAAGTACGCGCAATGTAAATGCAGGAATTGGAAAATTTAATTATCTAATAATATAACATGTGTAATGAGAATTATATCACATTACACTCAGGAAAAAGAGATTCCAGGAATACTTCCTTAGAATCTCTTTTTCCATATAATTTAAACAGGGAGCGGAACCCACTCAAAATGATGGGTCCCTATAGAGTATCAAAATTGATCTAATTGTTTATTATTATGCCCCTACTAAATGCCTTCCCTTCAAAAACTCCTTATATACAACAAGTTTCCTTACAGGTACCTTAAAAACTGCCCGCTTATAAATTCCATGAAAAGCCTGTCTTCCTATTTTTTTTAACATTTTACTCTTAATCACAACCTTTTTCAACTTTTTACAACCTCTAAATGCTTTATTTCCAATCTTCTTAACACTCTTTCCGATAATTACCGATTTAACCCTTTTACAACCTTTAAATGCCGATGGAGAGATTTCTATTACCCGATACGTAATTCCACTTATTTTTACCTTATTACTAATTTTGATTGTTTTCATAGTTTTTGTATTTACACCGATCACTGCCATAGTTTTTGTTCTTGAACTTATCACTTTATAATTATATTTTCCAACCCGGTATATCTTTTCTGTTCCAGATGATAACACATTTAGAGAGGCACCGCTTTCATTTGACTGAATTTGGGTTACAGACGAATTACTACTCCTCCTTATTTCCTCAGCCTCTTTTTTCATATACTCATATTTCTGCTCTGCCTCGAGTAAAATATAATAGTTACTTACAAGCTTCTTCTGCTCATCCGTTAACCTCTCATATTCAGCTCTTGCATCATCAATACTCACTTTACAGGTTTCCGTATATTTCACCTCACCAATACGGTTAATCTTATCCTCAACGGCTTTCGCCGTGGTCTTATTTTGCTCTAATACATCATCGGTAACAGGTTTTGGACTTGTTCCCGGATCAGCCTTAGCTTCTGCCCCCTGTTTTTTATATTCCTCCTCTGCAGTTGTCAGTATACTGTAATTACCCACCAGTTTCTTCTGCTCACTTGTCAGCTTATCATAGGCATTCCTTGCCTCTTCTATCCTTCTTTTACTTGTCTCACTATATTCCACGGCACCGATGGATGCAATCTTTTCTTCTATTGACTGTGCTACAGATTGATCAAACTCATAAGGTCGTTTCTCCTGTCGCCTCTGTATTTTCAGAAGAAGGAAACCTTACTGCTCCTTTCACCGTATATGTTTTCCCGTTTTGAAGCTTGCCTGTTATATCCTGAATCGCACCTGAGGAAGTTTTACTCCGATTGGTAACTTTCAGTGAACGGCTTCCTGAATGAATGGTCGAATATCCCAGACTCAATTCTCCGGATTCATGCGCTTCCCAGGATTCCAGACCATTCTCAAATCCTCCATTTGCTACTATCTCACCATCCAAATTATTAGAAAACCGCCAATAATCAAATTTAAAGAGAGCACCCTCCTGAGAGCCCTTAAATATCATATACACATCATGTATTCCCTGTACGTTTGTTACATTGACAGTAACCTCTTTATACTGCTCCCATCCACCTGTAGAAGATACCGGAACCTTTCCGATTAATGTACCATCTTGACTATCTAAACGAAGTTCAATTGTACTATCTGCTTCCGTACCACACGCAACACTGGCTGTAAATTCTTCAGCCCCAGTGAAACCGAAATCCACATTTTTTACCTTTAGGTTATCCCCATTTTCAATCGCACATAAATTCATTCCACCTTGCGTACACACTTCTGATTCTAAACCATTTCCCCATGCATGTGTTTCCGCCTCTATTCTCTGATATGGATTCAGATTTTCAATTGCGTGAACTCCTTTATCAGTAAACGGTATCTCAGGGAACGTTCCATTCGCATTATAAGAAAATTCTTCCACTGCTACAGAGCGGGTAAATCCACTCCCACCTGGTAATTTCCCCGTGTGGTAAAAGAAATAAGAATGACCCCGGTAATCAATAACACCCGGATGATTGGTAAAACTGCCACTCCCTTTTCCATTATAGGAACTATTCATAATCATACCGCGATAAGTCCATGGCCCCATTGGATTTGTACTTGTTGAATAATCAACTCGCTCTGAAATACCATTTCCGGCAAATACCATATAATACAAATCACCCCGCTTATAAAACCAAGGACCCTCTTCATACAAAGTTGGACGGCGATCTGGATTGTTTGTCACACCAAACTGAGCTTGCATATCCTTGATATAATCTTCTGACAAATCATCTCCAGTCAATTTCCATTCTTTAATTTCCCCTTCCGTCTCGATCATATTATCCTTTAACTTTACAGCTCTAAGATTTGGATTTCCCCAATACATATACGCCTGTCCGTCATCATCGATAAACACTGTTGGGTCAATATTCCCCCATCCCCCTTTAACGAGTGGTTTTCCAATCGGATCTGTAAATGGTCCCGTCGGGCTATCCCCAACCGCAACTCCAATGACGTTTGCATTATCACTTTTATCTTTAAGGGGAACATAATAATAAAATTTCCCATTTTTTTCTATACATTGTCCAGCCCACGCTGAATTTTCTCTTGCCCAACTAAAGTCCTGATAAGACATCACTGTACCATGATCGGTCCAGTTTACCATATCCGTTGTAGAATAGCACTTCCAGTCATTCATCGTATAATTGGTACTATTATCCTCATCATGTGATGTATATACATACATTCTTCCATTGTAAACCATAGGCGCAGGATCTGCCGTATACAGATTCTGTACAATTGGATTATCCGCAAGTGATATACTCGGTACCAATAACATAACGAAGCAAGCCACTATTGCAAAGCCAATAATTTTTACAAGTTCTTCACCCAATCTCTTCATTGATACAACCTCCATTTCAATTTTCACCCTAATATTAACATCCAATAAACAGCAAAACAATGATATATATTCATTATATATTGACATATAATCCTTAAAATACATCCTCTCAAAAACAGCCTTTTAGAACACAAGCCAATACCTATCTAAACCTTTTATCTAATGATCAAGCTCTCAAATTATCTGTCCTCCGTATTTACCAATAATCAAAATCCAGAACAAACTGGTTTTGCTTGACTTTTTACTTTGTAAATGATAATCTTTCCTTGTCATCGCTCATATAATGTTGTCAGGAAGGAGTTTTATAAATATAGGTAGAAATCAATGCCATTAAGATAAGCAAAGCTATTGACTCCATTCTATCATAGTGCAAA
>CATZVV010000056.1 GCA_958425285.1 uncultured Lachnoclostridium sp.
AAATACCGGCAGGATTCTTTTTTGTTACAACCCATTGTACTTCTTAACTTTTACACATAAATATATAAAAATTAGTCCATTAAAATTCGATTATAACCTTGTTACGTTTGCGGCCTGAGGACCTTTGTCTCCGTCGATTACTTCAAATTCAACTTCATCGCCTTCGTCTAAAACTTTGAAGCCATCCATCTGAAGTGCAGAGAAATGTACGAATACGTCATTTCCTTCTTCGTCAGAAATAAAACCAAATCCCTTTTTAGCGTTAAACCACTTAACTGTTCCTTTCATGTAACTGCCTCCTAATACTTAAAAAAAATTTACGGTATAAATACCACTTCGCCTCTGTTATAGAGGTTATTTTAACAATAACATACCAACGGCTAAAAGTCAAATAATTCTTTTACAGAAATTTCTTTAAAAAATGCAAAAATAGTGATACTATATAGAAAGCGGAAAGACTGAATACAGGTAATCCGTATTGAGATGGAGGTAGAATATGAAGCTGGACACACTTACAAATTATACTTTATTTGAAAAAAGGGAACTTAATGATTTAAATAGTACGGGCTACTTATTGGAGCATAACAAAACCAAAGCAAAAGTTGTGGTATTGGAAAATGAGGATGAGAATAAAGTTTTTACGATTGGATTTAAAACACCACCAAAGGATTCTACAGGAGTAGCGCATATTGTGGAACATACTGTATTGTGCGGGTCAGAACAGTTTCCGGCGAAAGATCCGTTTATTGAACTGGCGAAAGGCTCGTTGAATACATTTTTAAATGCAATGACCTATCCAGATAAAACTGTTTATCCGGTTGCAAGCTGTAATGATAAGGATTTTCAAAACCTAATGCATGTTTATTTGGATGCTGTATTTCATCCCAATATTTACAAGGAAAAGAAAATATTTGAGCAGGAAGGCTGGCATTATGAAATCGAGCAGGAGGAGGATGAAATTCATTATAATGGTGTTGTATATAATGAAATGAAAGGCGTATTTTCCTCTCCAGATCAGTTATTAGACCGATTGGTCCAAAAGAGTTTGTTTCCGGACAATGCATATGGTGTTGAGTCTGGTGGAGAACCAGAAGCAATACCGGATTTGACATATGAGGAATTCCTGAAATTTCATCAGACATACTATCATCCGTCTAATAGCTATATTTATTTATATGGTAATATGGATATGCTGGAAAAGCTGGCTTGGATTGACCGGGAATATTTGTCAAAATATGATTATCTGAATGTGGATTCAGAGATCAAGGTTCAGAAAAAATTTGATAAGATGAAAGAACTGATGGATTATTATTCTGTGACAAAAGGAGAGGGGACGAGGCATAAAACCTATTTCAGCTACAATGCAGTCATTGGTGATTCGTTGGATCAGAAGCTGTATCTTGCTTTCCAGGTGTTGGATTATGTGCTTGTTTCTATGCCAGGGGCACCGGTAAAGCAGGCATTGATTGATGCAGGAATCGGAGAAGATATTTTAAGCTCCTATGATAATGGAATCATGCAGCCGGTTTTTTCAATTGTAGTAAAAAATGCAGATTCCTGTCAAAAGGAGGAATTTTTACGGATTCTCTTTGATACACTCAATCAATGCATCAAAGAAAAATTGAATTCACGTTCTTTGGAGGCTGCAATTAATTATTATGAGTTTAAGTATCGAGAAGCTGATTTTGGACAGTATCCGAAAGGACTTATGTATGGCCTTCAAATATTTGACAGCTGGCTGTATGATGGGAAGCAGCCGTTTATTCATGTAGAAGCAAATAAGACATTTGCCTTTCTAAAAGAACAGATTGGATCAGGGTATTATGAAAGTTTGATTCAGAAATATCTGCTTGATAATACGCATTCTTCTTGTGTGTGTGTAGAGCCAAAAGAGATGCTGACACAGGAAATCGAAAAAGCGGAAGCTGTAAAACTTGCAGAATATAAACAATCACTATCTCAGGATGAAGTGCGGCAAATGGTTCAGAATACAAAAGCATTGAGGGATTATCAGGAAGAACCAAGCCCGAAGGAAGATTTGGAAAAAATTCCGTTATTAAAAATTTCGGATATTCGCCCAGAGTGTCAAAAGCTGGTTTATGAATCGGCTAAAGTAGCGGGAGCAACTATATTAAAGCATGATTTGTTTACAAATGGAATTGCTTATCTTACGCTTGGTTTTGACGTAACAAGCCGAAAAGAGTATGCTCCGTATTTAAATCTGATTGTTACAATGCTGGGCTATGTGGATACGAAAAATTACACTTATTTTGAATTGTCAAATGAAATTGACTTTCATACCGGTGGTATTGTAAATAGCCTGCAAGTGACAGAACGAAAGAAAAAGAAGGATTTTGTATGCATGTTTAACTTTTATGCAAAAGTGCTATATGAAAAAATAGAAAAAGCATTTGAGTTAATTGGTGAGATGATACAAAATACACTTTTTGAAGATGAAAAAAGGTTTCATGAAGTACTTGTAGAAACAAAGGCCAGATACCAGGTTAAGCTGCAAAGTTCAGGACATACAACAGCAGTGGGCAGAAGCTCATCCTATCAAAGTGAGGTGGGATTTATCACGGAGATGACATCAGGAATCGGATTTTATCAGTTCCTTTGTGATTTGGACGAACATTTTGATGAGAAAAAAGAAATTACAATGCAAATATGTCAGAAGCTGATGTTAGAAATTTTCCGTACAGATAATCTGCTTGGAGGAATTACGGCAGATACGGAAGGAATACATGCAGCAGTCAGGGAACTCGAAAAGTTTATTCCAAATGTTTTGCAGGGAAGTCGTCAGGATATTCCGGCGCCACAATGTGATATAGAAAATAACAATTGTAATGAGGGTTTTAAGACAGCCGGAAAGATACAGTTTGTGGCGAGAACGGGTAATTTTATTCAGAAAGGTGTTCCATATAGTGGGACACTAAAAGTGGTCAGAACTATTTTAAGTTATGATTATTTGTGGAATCAGGTTCGGGTAAAGGGTGGTGCTTACGGTGCCATGTGTGGCTTTACTTATAATGGAAATGGATATTTTGTTTCCTACCGAGACCCGAATCTGGAAAGAACAAATGAAGTTTACTGTGGTATTGAATCTTATCTTGAAAATTTCAGTGTAGACGAGAGGGGTATGACGAAATATCTCATTGGTACGATTAGTGACATGGATGTTCCGCTTACTCCGAGAGCAAAGGGGGTAAAAGGATATAATGCATATCTGGCGGGGATTACGGATGAAGACTTGCAGAGGGAGCGGACGGAAGTATTGTCTACAAACGTAGAAAGAGTGAGACAAATGGCTCCGGTGGCAAAGGCAATTATGGATTGCAATCATATATGTGTAATTGGAAATGAAGAAAAAATAGAGGAAAATAAGGAACTGTTTTATGAGATTAAGTCATTGACCTGAAACTGAAGTATAGTTTCATTGAGAAAATGGAGGTAAGTTTGAAAAAATCAGGATTTATTACATTGGTTGGGCGTCCCAATGTGGGAAAGTCGACGCTTATGAATCAGATGATTGGGCAAAAGATTGCCATTACGTCGAATAAGCCACAGACAACTAGAAATCGAATTCAGACAATTTATAATGATGAACGGGGGCAGATGGTTTTTCTGGATACCCCAGGAATTCATAAGGCAAAAAATAAGCTCGGAGAATATATGGTCTCTGTGGCAGAACGCACGTTTGATGATGTTGATGTAATTTTGTGGCTTGTAGAAGCAGCTACATTTATCGGAGCAGGGGAGCGGCATATTGCAGAACATTTGTCAAAGGTATGTGTGCCTGTAATACTTGTTATTAATAAAATTGACCGAATTGAAAAAGAAGAACTTTTAAGCATTATTGATACGTATAAAGAGGTACTTGAATTTGCGGAAATCGTCCCGGTATCTGCATTAAAAGGTGAAAATGTAGAGCATCTAAAAGATGTGATTTTTAATTATTTAGATGAGGGACCACAGTTTTATGATGAAGATACTTTGACCGATCAACCGGAGCGGCAGATTGTAGCAGAACTGATTCGGGAAAAAGCCCTGCGGCTTTTGGATGATGAAATCCCGCATGGAATTGCAGTTTCTATTGAAAGTATGAAGCCGAAGAGGAATAACAGAAGATTTATGGAAATTCAGGCGACGGTGATCTGTGAAAGAGATTCACATAAACGAATTATCATTGGCAAACAGGGAAGTATGCTCAAAAAGATTCGTATCCAAGCAAAACGGGAAATCGAGGACTTCCTTCAGAAGCAGGTCAATCTGGAAATTTGGGTAAAAGTAAAGAAAGATTGGCGCGACAGTGACTTTATGTTAAAAAACTTTGGCTATCGCGAAAACGAGTAAAAGACGGTATAGAAGAGGGAAATCTGGACATCCTATTTAGTAAGGAGGGATGGCAGATGAAAGATTTGGATTACTGGAATTTATTTTACGAAACTGGACGTATTGATGATTACTTACATTATGCTTGCACAAGCGAGGAAAGTCAACTGAAGCAACAGGAACAAAGAGAGGCGGAACATGCAGGAGCAAGTGACCGGATTGGTACTGTCAGTATCGCCGATTGGGGAATACGATAAGCGTTTGGTAGTACTGACGAAAGAACATGGAAAGATATCGGCATTCGCACGAGGGGCTCGGAGACCAACCAGCCCCCTTTTGGCATGTACACAGCCATTTACATTTGGTTCATTTTGTATCTATAAGGGAAGAAGTTCCTATACAATAAGCCAGATTGAAGTACAGAATTACTTTATAGAATTACAGGAAGATTTAGGACGAGTATCGTATGCATACTATTTCTGTGAACTGGCAGATTATTTTTCTGTAGAAAATGTAGATGGGACTGATGTTTTAAAACTTCTTTATCAGTCCTTTCGGGCTTTGATTCATCCATCATTTACAGAACGTTTGGTACGGTGTATATTTGAATGGAAACTGCTTGCTTTGAATGGAGAAGCAGCACGGGTCTTTTCTTGTATCCGGTGCGGAAGCAAAGAAAATTTACATATTTTTGTGCCAGAAGAGCAGGGAATCCTTTGTGAAAATTGCGGTAAGGGAGTGGGTGGAATTCAGATTAGTGAGACTGCCGCTTATACTCTTCAGAGAATTCTTTCTGCAAAACCAGAGCACTTGTATTCTTTTTCAGTATCGGAGACTGTCTTGAATGAACTGGAATCAGTTAGTTCTGCATATTTAAAAAATCGGGTACAAAAGCAGTTTCATTCCCTTGATATGTTCTGCTTAAATTTGTCTTGACAAGCGGAGGGGCTTTGGGATACGCTATTAATAAAAGAAGCTTAAACATACTAATTTGAGAGGAGCGTTATTTATGTTAATGGGTATGAAGAAATGGGGCAGAAACGAGGGTGGACTAAGGATATCTATGTGGGTTAAGGCGGCTACTTTGTTTGTGATATGCCTGACAGTTGTACTGGGCATTCATACAGGAGCATCAGCAGCTATGAGAAAGGAAGTTGTGTCGAGTACAGCAACGCTTCCGGACAGCTGTGAGTTTAATGTAATTGCAGAGCCTTTTGATTGGGGCAAGGATGTTACGAGACTTATGCTGAATCCTGGAAAATCCGTAAATATATCTGAAGTGAGCGGAGATGACTTTAATGTTACTGCGACTCATTATAGTGAACAGGCATATAAGACTGATTTTCAAGGAACAAGAAAGGTTATGAATGCATATCCGGTTGATGCACAAGGAAACAAGGTTGATGATGGTAATTATATCATTATCGAATTAGAATATGGCAGTGGAGTTCAAGGGGCGCATACGGGTTCTTATAGCTATGCCAGTTATTATACCCCACTAAAGCTTACATATAATGTGGAATGGGATGCCTCTTCGGATGTATATAAGCAACACGAAGTAGTAAATCTTGTATGTGATGAGTTTATTCTTGACAGATATATAGATTCTTCGATAGAAAATACAAATTATAACTTTGTTGACTATGCTTTTTATGAACCACAGCAGGATAATGAAAAGCATCCTTTAATTATTTTCTTTCATGGAATGGGAGAAGGCGGAGGTGGAACATTAAAAAATCAGGGTGTTCAGATGTATGCATATCCGGAATGCGCTTTCGCGGAATCAGAAATACAGGGTATTATGGGTAATGCGTATGTATTATTGCCACAATCACCGGCAACATGGCCTACCAATGGATTTACAAATGAATCCGGCTATTTGGAAGTAGTCAATAGTTTGATTGATAATATAATTGATGAAAATCCTAATATTGATACAAATCGTATTTACGTTGGCGGACTTTCAATGGGTGGATACATGGCAGCACGGGTAATCCTTAACAGGCCTGAAAAGTATGCAGCTGCCTTCCTTTGCAGTCAGGCATATGCAATCACAGCGGAGGATGCAGAGAAGTTAAAAGATCTACCGATTTGGATTAGTTGCTGTGAAACTGATGGAACGTGTAAAATGGATCCATATACATATGCTTCTTATGAGAAACTCGTGGCAGCTGGGGCAGAAGAAGTAAAATGTGCTGTTATGGAAGGAAATGAAACAGACCCGACAAGCAGATTTCGGTTCTACTCGTCAGATCGAGAGGGTTATGAAACTTATATTGCAACACAGGAAAATGAAAACACAGTGAAAGGGCAGTTTGTATGGGATAATGTTTCTTATAGCGGTCACAATGGCGGATGGGTTCCTGTTTTTGCCAACGGACAGTATTATTACGATGATTCTGACAATAAGATTACAATTATGGATTGGGTTGCTTCACAAAATAGGGTAGAGAACCTGATTCTGGATACAACGAAAGTAAAAACAAATTTTATAGCAGGAGAGGCATTTACAGCTGCCAATCTTGGAGTTACTGCCATCTATCGAGATGGCACAAGTGCAGCGGTAACAGATTATACAATATCTGCTGTTGATACATCAAAAGCAGGTGCAGTTTCTGTTACGATAACATATTCCGGTGTTTCGGCGGTATACAATATTACAGTCAGTTCGATGCCTCCGGTGCCTGTTATAAGTAATACACCTGTTCCAGATGCAAATCGTGCGAAGATTACTCTTTCGCTTACGTCAACAGTGCTATATCCAAAAGGTAAAAATAAGCTGGCAATTAAAGCAGAAACAACTGGAACAGCAGAAAGTGTTGTATGGGTTTCTTCAGACTCAGAAGTTGCATCGGTTAATGCGAAAGGTGTTGTGACTGCGAAGAAGGTGGGAACAGCAACCATAACAGCAAGTGTGGCAGGGGTAAAAGCTGAGTGTAAAATTACTGTCAAAAAAAATATATTTAAGGTGGCAAAAACAAAGCTCATTATTAAAAAGGGCAAAACTGCCAAAATTAAAGTAACGGTAAAGCCCAAGGCAAAAGTTGTCTATAAGTCATCTTCTTCCAAGATTGCAAAAGTAAACCAAAGAGGTGTAGTAATGGGAAGGAAAAAAGGAACCGCTAAAATTACTGTTCGTGTATTTGGCATAAAGAAGATAATAAAAGTTAAAGTAAAATAAGTTAAGCTGCAAGTTACTTATTTATAAAAATGAAGCCGTTATGTTGTCCAGCGGGGCAGTATTTCGGCTTTATTTAACTGATAGGGAGAACACCTTTTTTCTATAATAAAAAAGTGATTGAAAAAAACATATAAAAATAGTAAAATAGAGAAATGAATGTACAAAAAAGTGTACTAATGGAGGAAATTATGAAAAAATACACATGTTTGGCATTAGTTCTGCTTGTTTCATTCTTGCTTATTTCATGTGGTAAAGGTGTTTCGATTGATAGTGGAAATTTAACGCAGACAACAGTCGCGTTAATGAAAGATGGAAGCTCTGAGATGGGCATTGTAGAAGATTTTTCAAAGGACTATTATCAGATGGAAGATTTGGAAGACTTTATTCATGAAGCAGTAAATGCCTTTCAGGAAGATTATGGTAAAGATTCTGTTGAATTGAATTATATTGAAAAGAAAGAACAGCAGGTACATGTTACCTTGAAATTCAAGGATATAGAAAAATATGCGGCATTTAATCAGGAAGAGGTAAAACTGTTGACTTTTTCAGAGGCAAAGGCGCAGGGGATTCTTCCCCGGAATATGGAGGCGGCTGACAAGTCGGGAAGTATAGGTACGGATTCTATACAGGATGATTCCTACTATGTTGCTATATGGGAAGGCAATTACCAGCTAATGGTTGATGGAACTATTGCATATTATTCAGATGGTGTCTTACTGAATGGAAATACGATTCAGACATCCGGTGAAGAAACGACAGTTATTGTGTTCGGGTAATTAATTTGAATGTGATGAAAATGAAATGGAGGATAAATATATGGTAGTAACAATGGAAAAGGTAGTGGCACTTGCAAAGGCTAGAGGATTTATATATCCGGGTTCAGAGATTTATGGAGGCCTGGCAAATACATGGGATTACGGAAATCTGGGTGTGGAATTAAAAAACAATGTAAAGCAGGCATGGTGGAAAAAGTTTATTCGTGAAAATCCGTATAATGTTGGTGTGGACTGTGCAATTCTTATGAACCCACAGACATGGGTGGCATCCGGTCATCTGGGCGGTTTTTCTGATCCGTTGATGGATTGTAAAGAATGCCATGAGCGTTTTCGTGCTGACCAGTTGATTGAAGACTATATGAAAGAAAATGGCGAAACAATTGAGGGAGCCGTGGATGCATGGAGCAAAGAAGACATGAAAGCTTATATTGAGGAACATGAAATTTCATGTCCATCCTGTGGAAAGAAAAATTTTACGGATATTCGTGAGTTTAATTTGATGTTTAAAACATTCCAGGGTGTTACAGAGGATGCAAAAAATGTTGTTTATCTGCGTCCGGAAACTGCTCAGGGGATTTTTGTTAACTTTAAAAATGTACAGAGAACATCCCGTAAAAAAATTCCTTTTGGAATTGGTCAGATTGGAAAGTCTTTCCGAAATGAAATTACACCAGGAAACTTTACTTTCCGTACAAGAGAATTTGAACAGATGGAATTAGAATTTTTCTGCGCGCCGGATACAGACTTAGAATGGTTTTCATATTGGAAGCAGTTCTGTATCGATTGGCTGCAAACGCTTGGTATCAAAGAAGAAGAAATGCGTGTACGTGATCATGATA
>CATZVV010000057.1 GCA_958425285.1 uncultured Lachnoclostridium sp.
GATGTGGAATCGAAAGGAACTGAAGCAGAAGGCAAAGGTATCTTTTAAAAAAAATTATTGGGCTGCTGTAGCAGTTTGCTTTTTGATGGCAGTTTTAATTGGTGAATATGGAACAAGTATGTCCGGTATTGAAAAATATGACCCACGAATAGTACATAGCGGTGGAGTCGGAAGTTTATTTTCTTCTTATAGTAATGGGGGGGTTGTGGAAGAATTTCTGCATTCATATGGAAGGTTAGGGACAGTATTGAATCATGCATTAGTAAGTCTGGTGGATAGTAAGTCAACTTCGGATAGCACTATTTTGTATGATATTTTAAACTTAGTAAATAAAATACGACAAAATCGAGATATAGTTATTTGGTGCATTTTGATTTTGACAGCATTTGGTTCTCTCTTTTATAAAATATTTGTGGCCAATATGCTTCGAGTAGGAGAGTGCCGGTTCTTTCTTGAGAGCAGAAAGTATCGTGATACAAAGATTTCCAAAATTTTATTTTTATATCGGCATCGTATTTTTAAAGAACCGGCCAAAATTATGTTTTTTAGATGGCTTTATAATGGACTTTGGTACCTTACGATTGTTGGTGGGATTATCAAGGCGTATGAGTATCGGATGATTCCTTATATTATTGCTGAGAATCATGAAGTGACAAGAGCAGAGGCCTTTGCTTTATCAAAGGAGATGATGCGAGGGCAGAAGTGGAAGG
Source organism: uncultured Lachnoclostridium sp. (assembly GCA_958425285.1). Classification (GTDB taxonomy): domain Bacteria; phylum Bacillota; class Clostridia; order Lachnospirales; family Lachnospiraceae; genus UBA933. The sequence continues at coordinate 711 of CATZVV010000057.1, forward strand.
CATTTATGTTGGATGTATCCTTTCTGGGTTGGGAGATTTTAAGTATACTGACCTTTGGTCTTGTGGGGATTTTTTATCTGAATTCTTATATGATGGCTGCAGATACGGAATTATATAGTTTTTTGAGAGCGAAGGCAATTGAGGAAAAATATCTGTATTATGAAGTGCTTAATGATCTATACTTATAGAGAAGGGGGAAGAAGATGGAACAATTTCCGATTCATTTATACCCAATACAGAAAAAATTCCGTGATAATGTAAAAGTCGATCCTCAAAAAAGATACCCTGTACGTACTTTGATTTTATTTTTCTTTACTTTTTCTTTGGCAGGATGGATTTGGGAGGTTGTTCTGACAGTTTACAAGTCGGGTGTTTTTGTAAATCGGGGAGTACTATACGGACCGTGGCTTCCCATTTATGGGAGTGGAGGTCTGCTAATCTTGATTTCTTTAAGGAAGCTGTTTGACCGTCCCTTTATTACTTTTTTTTCTGTTATGGTATTATGTTCTTTTATAGAATATATTTCAAGCTGGTTTCTTGAGTATACAACAGGCCAGCGCTGGTGGGATTATGAAGGATATTTTTTGAATTTAAATGGCAGAATTTGTCTGGCAGGTGCAGTTGCATTTGGCATTGGTGGAATCTCATTTATTTACGTTTTTGCGCCACTTCTTGATCGGCTTTATGCTCATATTTGTAAGCAGGTTCAATGGGTAATTGCCATAATTCTTATGACTGCGTTTTGTATTGATTTAAGTTATTCTTACTTATACCCCAATATGGGGGAGGGGGTAACAACACAGCTTTTTATATTGACAAAATATATATGTGGTATTATTATACATATAACATAGTATTCAAAACTACGTAAAGGAAATGGAGGCTTATTATGAGTGAGGAAACTTTGTTAAATGTGGAGAGAAAAAAAAGGGGACAGATTCATTTGCCAAATTATACATTAGGTGAAGAATTGATTAGTTCTATTTCACATGGTCTGGGGGCTGCATTTGGTATTGTGGCACTTGTGCTTTGTGTTGTGAAATCAGTAGTATCCGGTAGCACAATAGCAGTTGTCAGCAGTTGCCTGTATGGTTCTATGCTTGTACTGCTTTATACAATGTCTACGATTTACCATGCTTTAAGGAGGAACCGGGCAAAACAGGTTTTTCGTGTATTTGACCATTGTACGATTTTTCTTTTGATTGCAGGTACGTATATTCCGATTGTTTTAGTAGGAATCGGAGGTATTGTTGGCTGGGTTTATTTTGGGGTTGTTACAGGAGCAGCAGTGTTGGGAATCGTTTTTAATGCAATCAGCGTAGAACGTTTCAAAGTATTTTCTATGATTTGCTATATTGCAATGGGATGGGTTATTATTTTCGGATTTCGTCCACTTATGCAGGCTGTCAATGTTGAGGGCATCGTCCTTTTAGTTGTCGGTGGAGTTGTCTACACATTTGGCGCTATCCTATATGGGGTTGGAAGTAAACGTAAATACTTTCATTCAATCTGGCACTTCTTTGTTTTGGGAGGAAGCATCCTGCATTTTATTATGATATATGCTTATGTCCTATAGATATATATATCCTCTTGGGAAAGAAAGGATGGAAACTTCTTGCAAACACTCAATCACAATGTTAAAATGTAACTTATCGGAGTATTGCCTTTGCGAAGCAAAGCACGAGCGAAAGCTCGTGTTAGTCACAAAGTGACGAGCAATACGAACGAAGCAAAGCGAAGGAAGCGACGCCGATAGGCGGCATTTACTTCGCGAGCGGTAAGTTAGCGAAAACCACAAAGTGGTTATGAAGATAAAGAATTTTAACCATTAGGAGGATGTTATGTTAGACATTAAGTTTTTAAGAGAAAATCCGGATGTTGTAAAACAGAATATTCGGAACAAATTTCAGGATCGTAAACTGCCATTGGTAGATGAAGTAATAGAATTGGATCTTGAAAGCAGAAAAACCCAACAGGAGGCTGATTCACTCCGTGCGGAGAGGAAGAAATATTCAAAGCAGATTGGTGCCTTGATGGGCCAGGGGAAAAAAGAAGAAGCAGAAGAAATGAAGAAGAAAGTGACAGAGAGCGCAGATCGGTTGGCAGAACTGGAAAAGCGGGAAAATGAAGTGTCCGAGAAAATTCGTGAAATTATGATGACAATTCCTAATATTATTGATCCGAGCGTTCCGATTGGAAAAGATGACAGCGAAAATGTTGAGATTCAGCGTTATGGAGAACCGGTTGTTCCGGATTTTGAAATTCCATATCATGCTGAAATTATGGAAAATCTCAGTGGACTGGACTTGGATGCAGCAAGGAAGGTAGCCGGAAACGGCTTTTATTATCTTATGGGTGATATTGCAAGACTGCATTCGGCAGTTATTTCTTATGCCCGTGATTTTATGATTGACCGTGGCTTTACGTATTGTGTTCCTCCGTTTATGATTCGAAGCGATGTAGTAACAGGTGTTATGAGCTTTGATGAGATGGATGCCATGATGTATAAAATCGAAGGTGAGGATTTATACTTAATCGGTACAAGCGAGCATTCTATGATTGGAAAGTACATTGATACTATCGTTCAGGAGGACACGCTCCCTCATACATTGACAAGTTATTCTCCTTGTTTCCGCAAGGAAAAAGGAGCACATGGAATCGAAGAAAGAGGAGTATATCGTATTCATCAGTTTGAAAAGCAAGAAATGATTGTTGTTTGTAAACCGGAAGAAAGTCCGGTCTGGTTTGATAAACTTTGGCAGAACACCGTTGATTTATTCCGCTCTCTGGACATCCCCGTGCGTACATTGGAATGCTGTTCGGGGGATTTGGCAGATTTAAAAGTAAAATCAATCGATGTAGAAGCATGGTCTCCACGTCAGAAGAAATATTTTGAAGTGGGAAGTTGTTCTAATCTGGGGGATGCTCAGGCCAGAAGGTTAAAAATCCGTGTAGTAGGAGATAGTGGCAAATATTTTGCACATACGTTAAACAATACAGTAGTTGCACCACCACGTATGTTAATTGCATTCTTAGAAAACAATTTAAACAAGGACGGTTCTGTTCGGATTCCAAAGGCACTTCAGCCATATATGGGAGGAAAAGAACTGATTCAGCCATAAGTGAAGAAAATAATATAAGTAATAATACCGTCATTTCTGTTATAGAATGGCGGTATTCATATATTGTTGAGGTTTTAATATATTATATGGGATATGAAGAAGAGGTTAATTTGGAAAAGGACAGAATATTAAAAGAAGAATCCATACATTTGATGCAGACAAAAGCAGTCATTCGTCATAACATTGTTAGATATAAAAAGAAAATGGAAGAAACTGCAGAATTAACAAGGGAAACATATAGTGAGTATCGAGAAACAAATCGAGCGTTATATGGGGATATTATGGTGAGTCAGCATGTTAGAAATGTTTATGAGGACCTTCTATGCAGAAATGAACGGGCACTTGAGAAACCTTATTTTGCAAGAATTGATTTCCTGGAGCAGGATGAGGAATATTGTGCCTATGTTGGAAAAAAGGGAATACAAAAAGAGGGAAATGAGATTGAAGTGGTTGATTGGAGAGCACCTGCAGCAGCAATTTATTATGAAAATGAAATGGGTATTGGTACTTATGAGGCAGGCACTGAAGGGCAGGAGATAGCTGTCAATTTGAAGTTAAAGAGAACCTTTGATATTGATAAAGGCGATTTGCAGGGCTTTTATGACAGTAATGCGGCTTCCCATGATGAGCTCCTTATCAAATATCTTTCAAAAAATAAAGTAGCCGGTTTAGATGATATTATTTCTACGATTCAGAGGGAACAAAGTCTTATTATCCGTGCAAAACCGTTTCATAATATGATTGTCCAGGGAGTGGCAGGCAGCGGAAAAACGACAGTTATTGTGCATCGTATATCACATCTTTTATATAACTATTCAAAATATTTTGCTCCCAGTGAATTTTGTATTGTAGGTGGAAGTGATATTTTGCTTGGTTATATTGCAAGTGGTTTGCCGGAGCTGGATGTTTATCATGTCAAATGTAAACGAATGGATGAGCTTCTGATACATTTGTTAGAGGAAGAATGGAAGCCGGGCTATCAGGTTATTCCTTCTCCATCTAAGTGTGCCGAACGGAGTAAAACTCTGTTTGTCCTAGAGCTGGAAGGTTTTTTAAAAAAACGGAAAAGGCGGTATATCCCACAGGATACAATTGAGGATGATCAGTTAGGACTGTTGCTTTCGAAAGAAAATATTTCAAATCTTCTTCAAATAGATAAGATTTCCTATAACCGTACTTTGGATTTGCTGGAGGAACGATTAAAGGATCGTTTAAAGACAGAACTTCATCGTTTTTCATCGGAGCATATTCGCACAGAGAAGAAGAAAAAATATAAACAGTATTTTGAAAAATATAAGATTCGTTCCGGAATCAGCCGTATTTATATAGAGTTTTTAGAAGCATATGAAAAGGTGTACCATGTAAATATGCAAGGGATTATTCAGCAAATCAAAGAAGGGAAATTTGATTTATATGATTTGAATGCTATGCTGCTTATTTATTTTTATACAAAAAGGAAACAAAAAAATGAGGAATTCAGGCAAGTGTTTATTGATGAAGGGCAGGAATATGGTCCCGCCGTGTATTATGTACTAAAGAAGGCCTTGGAAAATTGTTATTTTATGGTAGTAGGAGATGTGTGTCAGAATCTGAATGCCGGTATGGGTCTGGATTCGTGGGAAGACATCAAAATAAAAGTGTTTTCGGATGAGAAGGATGAATTGCGGGTTTTAAATAAAAGTTATCGAAATACAATAGAGATATCAGAGTTTGCCAGTCAGTTTCTGAAACAGGACAAGTCCTCTTATCAGATGGAAGCGGTTGTGCGGCATGGACAATCCGTTCAGGTTGTGGATGCAATTTCAAATGAAGAAACTGCCGGAGTGATTCAGGATATTTTATTAGAACTAGAAAATTATCATACGGTGGGTATACTCTGTTTTGATGAGATACAGATGGAATTTGTGAGGAAAAGATTGTCGGATACATTTGATATGAAGAGTTTTCACAATGGTTTTCGGAATGGTATTAGTGTACTTACTATCCCAATGTCAAAAGGCCTGGAGTTTGATGCAGTTATTATCTTTCGGCACGGAATGAGACTTTCACAGCAGCTTTTGTCCAGATGGATGTATGTAGCTGCTACAAGAGCCCTCCACGAACTTTATGTGATTGAATAGAAAAAAATCTGTATTTCTTCTGTAAAGTGTGGTATATTAGTAAAGGATAGGACATGCTCCTGAAAAATGTTTGTTACTGCCATTGGCAGAATTACATATAGGAAAGGAAGTATCATTATGGAAAAAAAGAACATTGATTGGGCAAACCTGGGATTCGGTTATCGGGAAACAGATATGAGATATGTCTGTAATTATCGGAATGGTGCATGGGAAGAAGGTGGAATGACAGCTGATTCCGATGTGGTTATTAATGAGTGTGCCGGTGTTCTTCAATATGCACAGACATGCTTTGAGGGCTTGAAGGCATATACAACAGAAGATGGACATATTGTAACATTTCGCCCGGATTTAAATGCAGAGCGTATGGCAGATACAGCTAAGCGACTAGAAATGCCTGTATTTCCCGTAGATAAATTTGTAGATGCTGTGACCGAAGTTGTAAAGGCAAATGAAGCTTATGTGCCTCCTTACGGCTCTGGTGCTACGTTGTACATTCGTCCATATATGTTTGGAAGTAATGCAGTTATTGGCGTAAAACCGGCAGATGAATATCAATTCCGTATTTTTACAACTCCGGTTGGACCATATTTTAAGGGCGGTGCAAAACCATTAACATTGTGCGTAAGTGATTTTGACCGTGCGGCTCCGCATGGTACCGGTCATATTAAAGCAGGATTGAATTATGCGATGAGTCTGCATGCAATTGTAACAGCACATGAAAATGGTTTTGATGAAAATATGTATTTGGATGCTGCAACACATACAAAGGTAGAAGAAACGGGTGGAGCAAACTTCCTTTTTGTTACAAAGGATGGAAAAGTTGTTACACCAAAATCAAATAGTATTCTTCCTTCAATTACACGTCGTTCATTGATGACAGTGGCAGAGAAGTATTTAGATCTGGAGGTAGAAGAGAGAGAGGTCTTTTTTGAAGAAGTAAAAGATTTTGCAGAATGCGGATTGTGTGGTACAGCAGCTGTTATTTCACCGGTTGGAAAGATTATAGATCATGGAAATGAGATTTGTTTTCCGAGTGGAATGAAACAGATGGGACCTACCATTCAGAAGCTTTATGATACACTGACAGGAATCCAGATGGGACGAATTGAAGCACCAGAAGGTTGGATCCGAGTTATTAAATAGTAGAAGTGTTTCGTACAAATGTCATTAATATATTTTAAATTTTTTAAAGGAGGCTACCCAAAGTCATTTTGGTTCGTCTCCTTTTTTGTAAATTAGAATAACTGTGTTCCGAGAGCATCGCCCTGATGTATCTTTGTCTCAAAATCGTTAGCTGTATTTATTAGAAAATCTTCGCGAATTTTAAGACGGTCTTTTTTTACTAGTACAATAATGGTTGAACCGCCGAATTCAAAATAGCCTTTCTCATTACCACGATATACCGATGATTCCTCATGGTGATTTGTAATTTTACCAACCATTAAGGCACCAACTTCCATTTGAATAATATCTCCGAACTCCTTCGTATGAATTACAGTGAATTCGCGGGAATTTTCCTTGTAGATTGGCGCATAGTCGTTGGCAATTGGATTTACAGTATGGAGTATTCCTGGTATAAAATAATTTTTTGTTTTTTGACCGCTTGCGGCATAGACATAACGGTGGTAATCATCAACTGTCAGTCGAATGATAATTGCATATCCGCCTCGAAAACGGTTTGCTAATCGGCGGCTTCGCAATAAAGCGCGTAATGTATACTCTGTATTCTTGACAGAAAATGTTGTATCTTCTGTAATTGAGTATGCAGATACGCGTCCGTCCGAAGGACTAATTAAGGTTGTATTATCGCCTGCCAGCGGTCGGCAGCCTTCTTTGATTTTTCGAGTGAAAAAATCATTGTAGGAACGATAATGAGTATTTTTGTATTCTGACATATCAATACCAGCGTATTGAATAAATTTAGGAACCAAAAGGGCAGAAAGACGAGTATCCAAAAGTTTTCCCATAAACCTTGAGAATGCAGGTGATATGAGAGGTTTTAGGATTAACCGTCCAATTCCGTGTGTATAAAGCCAATTTAACAACTTATCCTGCTCTGTATTTTCAAAAATTTCTTTTCCTTCATAGTCGATATAATTCATGTTAGAAAACTCCTAATACTTTTAACATAACGATTGCAATAAAAACAATGAAGACGGCAATCATCTGGTTGCTTGGCTTGCGTATTTTGAAATCCAATACAAATAGGAAAGCAACTGCAAGCATCACAAATGTCAATGTGGTAATGAAAAGTTCTTTTGGAAGCTGTCCGCGAAACAAAAAAAGAATTGGAAATATCATAGATATTGTTGTCACCGGAAGCCCCCGATAACTCTTTTTTTCATCGGTAGGAGGGGCATATCTTTTTTGTTCATCCAGCACATTAAAGAATGCAAGGCGGATAACAGCACCGAGCACATACAAAATCAGTATAACAACTCCAAGAGTACCTCGCATACCAAGGCAATAGGCAAAAATGGCAGGAAAGACGCCAAAGCATACAAGGTCGCATAAAGAATCAATCTGGACGCCAAAAATGCCTGCTTCCTTACTACGGTTTTTCATTGCCCTTGCTACCTTCCCATCAAAGGTATCGCAGGCTCCTGCCAAAGCAAGACAGAGTACTGCCAGAAGAAAATGGGTCTCGCTATTAGGCGCTTCTGTCATTCCAACAATTGCTTCCTTCATTCCAAAAATCGATAATCCAAGACCAAGATATGTAAGGATTACGGAGTAGTTGTAAAAGCCAATCATAAATCAATTTCCCTCTTTTCTATTCTTCATTATGGTAGAAAGTATATAAAAAATTTGTATTCCATAAGTTTGTCTTTTGAAAATTTGCGCGTTACTCAGTCGCCGCCTTTTTACAGTTTAGGAAATACGCGTTTACAATAAGTTTGCCTAAGGCAAACTTTCGGGCGGCGCGTTACTCAGTCGCCGCCTTTTTACGGCAAATCAGAAGATGGCTATAAATTGTTATAATAGCACTAATTAGAATTAAAATATAGTAGCTTAACCCCCTGCTGACTAGCATTGCAGAAAGAGTCATCTGAATGCTTCCAAATACCGGAAGAAAAATCTTTGAGAAAATACGTTCGCTGATT
>CATZVV010000058.1 GCA_958425285.1 uncultured Lachnoclostridium sp.
TTCCACAAGAGGGAAAAGTTCATTTTTCAATACATGAACAGACTCATCAGATGCCAGATTGCTTCCACTCGTTGAAACCATAACCGGATCCAAAACAATATTTTTTACCCGATGCTTCTGCAAACCTTCTGCAACGGCACGGACAATCCCAGGATTTGAAAGCATACCGATTTTCACTGCATCTGGACGAATGTCCGTAAATACACTGTCTATCTGCTGTTTTACAAATTCAGGAGTTACTTCAAAGATTCCCTGAACACCTATCGTATTTTGTGCCGTTAAGGCTGTTATGACACTCATTCCAAAACACCCGAATGCTCCAATTGTTTTCAAATCAGCCTGAATACCAGCTCCTCCGCTTGAATCAGATCCTGCAATTGTTAAAACTTTTTTCATGATGCCCTCCTTTTCAAATATTATATAAAAATTTCCTCTGCCATTTTCCTTAACTGTTTTACTGCAGCCATCACATTATCCTGCGCAAAGATTGCAGAAACAAATGCGGCTCCACTTGCGCCGGTTCCCTTTAATAACCCCACATTCGTCTCGTTTACACCACCAATTGCTACAACCGGAAGTCCAACTCCATGACAAATTTCACTTAGTGCTTTAGGAGAAATTGTTTGGGCATCAACTTTTGTCTTCGTGCCGAATACTGCACCACAACCAAGGTAGTCTGCTCCGCTTTTCCATGCAGATACTGCACCCTCCAGAGTTCTGGCTGAAGCACCTATAATTTTATCCGGACCAAGAATCTGCCTTACTCTCTCAATTGCCAAATCAGACTGCCCTACATGTACTCCATCCGCATCTACTTCTTTTGCAACCACGGCAGAATCATTGATAATAAACGGAATTCCATATCGATCCGTTATCTGTTTTACCTTCTCAGCCTCTTTTAATAATTCTCTCTCCATCATATTCTTTTCACGCAATTGGATACAGGTTACACCTCCCTGACAGATTTTTTCAATCTCATCTTCAAAGTTTTTCTCTCCTAACCATGTCCGATCCGTAACCGCATAAACAAGCATTGCCTGCTTGATTTGTTCTTTGCCCATTCTAGTCCTCCATTCTTCATTGTAATCCACTGTCTGAAAAGAATTCATCCTTGTTTTAAGTGAATCCGGATTTTATTTACATATCGAGTTTCATATCTCCCTGCTTAATCCAGCCCATCTTTCTCATAAATTCTGAAATAATCAAAGTTAATACTGCTGGAGCTATTACATACATAATAACAATCTGTAGAATAGCAACTGTACTGCTCATTCCTGCTCCTAACATAGTCTGATAACCTAAGATAGGTCCAATCAGTCCGCTCGTTCCCATTCCGGAACCAACCGGATTATTTACCATTCCTAACACGCAAGTAGCAATTGGTCCCAGAATCGCACTTGCAAGTGTCGGCGGAACCCATATTAGTGGATGTCTTACTATATTAGGGACCTGTAACATAGATGTCCCAATTCCTTGGGCAACCAATCCACCCACTCTATTCTCTCGATAGCTTGCAACAGCAAAACCAACCATCTGTGCACAACAGCCCACCGTTGCTGCCCCGGCTGCAATTCCACTTAAACCTAAAATAACTCCTAAGGCTGCTGAGCTAATTGGCAGGGTCAAAATCATTCCCATTAATACCGATACTATGATTCCCATCAAAAACGGTTGATTATTAGCTCCCAAGTTAACCAAATCCCCAAGCATCGTCATAAAACTACTAATTGGCGGTCCCACTAAAATTCCGACCAGTGCACCACTTCCAATTGCTACAATTGGAGTAACAAGAATATCGAGTTTTGTTTTCCCTGCAACCAGACGTCCCATTTCAATGGCAACCATCGCGGCAATAAAAGCTCCAAGAGGCTCTCCCGGAATATTTACAACAGCTGTCTTTCCTGCATCTCCAATATGTATTAGCGTTCCAGCTAAAAAAGCTTTTGAAGAAGCTCCAATCAAGCCACATACTCCGGCAGATACAGTAACAAGAGGCTTTACATTAAACTTACACGCAACGCTAACACCAATTCCTGCTCCTGTTAAAGCCTGAGCCACGTAAGCAACATTCTGAATAGCCTGCCCTGCGGCACCTCCCACAAAGGCACCAATCTGTGCCGCAATTGTCCCAATAATCAGGGTGGCAAACAATCCCTGTGCCATGCCAGATAGCCCATCAATAAAAATGTGCTTCAAAATTTTCTTAATTTTGTTCATATGTTTTCCTCATTTCTCACTGTTGTTCACTTTGTATTTTTTTGTCTTCACATGTGTCTTGTCACATGTGAAGCATTGTAACATGTTTTTAAGGATTAAGCAAGTATCCTTCGAATACCGTTGCGCCTTATAAAATCCCTTCCTCCATCGCCCGAAACAACTGAAGCAATTTCTGCATATTCAGTGGTTTTGTCAAATTTCCATTTATTCCAATTTGATAACCTTCCTTAATATCCTCCACCAGAAAATTATCTCCAATGGAGAAGATTGGAATTCCCGGACTGCTTTCCTTTTCATTTTTCCGAATTTCCGCAGCCAACTGCATATATGACATATCTGACAATTCATTATTTATCAGAACAACCGAAAAATTGCTGCTCTGCTTAATACACTGAAGAGCCTCTTCACCACTTCCTGCCATTACCACTTTTGCTCCATTTATTTTTAACAGCGCACCATGCAGACTGCCTTGAGTCTCTGGATTTTCCACAAGCAAAATATGATAGGGACTCAAATCAGCTTCTGGTTTAACATCCTCTCCTACTGCTACGGATTCCCCATTCTCTTCCCCATTGGAGGCATATTCTACCGGAATTTCCAAGTAGAAATAATTGCTTCTTCCGTTTCCATGAAATACTCTTGCCTTTCCACCCATTAATTCAGCTATTTTCCTGCAAAGAGATAATGAAAAACCCATACCATCGGGGATACTGTATTCATCACTAAACTCATCTTCTAATTCCTCTCCATACACGCGTTCAAAATAGGCTTCACTAATGTAGGCTCCTGTATCCTCAACAGATACAGTCATTGCGAATGAATCATCGTCATTTTGTTTTTCATCAACAAAGCATTTCACTTTACTTCCCCGGTCGGAAAATCTAATTGCATTTTCTAATACATTGCTAAGAACTTGATGAATTCGAAATGCATCGACAAAATATAAATTCTCCTCCGGAATTGATATTTTCATTTCCAGTTCTACACCTCTTGTCCTCGCCCTTTCAAATCTTTTGTTGTATATTTCCAAAACCAGTTTCCTCAAGTCTGTATTCTCCCGGGTCACTCGCAATCCTCCCCGCTCTAACTGGTTTAATTCTACCATATCTCCAATTGTTTTTGAAAGATATGAAGATACTTCATAAACTTTTTTTAAGATCTGCTCAGCCTCTCCACTTTCGCTCAAATCCGGATTTCGGCTTATATCTGCCAACATGGAAAGGGGCGCCCGGAACTCTTTCGTCATCATCTCAAAAAAATTCCACCTCATCTGGCTTGACCGCTTTGCCTCTTCCAATGCATTCATTAAAAGCTTTCGATTTGATTCCTCTTGCTTCTGCTCTTCTAAACGTATGTCATGAACATCCTGAACGCTAATTAGTATTGTTGAGACATCCGCCCCCATATAATTAAAGCAATAACATTTCCATCGATACTTCCCATTGGCACTCAATATACGAAAATACCGAAGAACTGACTGTTCACCACTCTTAAGCACTTCACGGATCCGTTCAAGATTAATACTAAACTTGTACCTCTCAACATCTCCTTTATAAACATAGTTTTCACTCATATATAAAACTTGCTCATCATGGAAACCTTCCTTTGGTTTCTCACATGGCCAGTTATCTACAACTGAATAGAGCTTGTATTTTCCCGTTTCAGCATCAACCTGAATAATTCGTTCAAAGTTTTGAATCAGTTGTAAGTCAAAGATCTGTTTCAGGGCATCATTTGTGCTTTTTAGTTTCTTTTGTTGTTCAATATTTTGCACCATTCCAACGATTCTTACTTTTTCTCCATTTTCATAAACAGCAGTAGCGTGGATGTGATACCACTGATATTCTGCTTTCTCACTGTGCTTTGGCTGTGTTTTTCCTCTTAATTCAAACACATAGTTATCATCCGCATCACACTCTTTCATATTTACCAGAATTTCTCTGATTTTTTCCCTATCCTCTGGAAAAATCAAATCCTTTTCTAAAATTTTGTTCCTCCAATTTTTATATTTTCCCATTTTCATACATAACTGATACTCAACCTGGCCTTCTTTTGGTATAATCAGCATGCTATCTTCCCTTATATCATATTCAAAAACAATATCTGAAGTATTCTGCATTGCCAGACGATAGCGTTCTTTTTCCTTTGCCACCTCCATCATTGCCTTATGTTTATCCGTTACATCCAAAAAAACACACAAGTATTCCTTTTTATCAGCCACCTCACTGTAGCAGCTACCCAGAATATGATACCAAACTGTATTTCCATCCCCCGGCCGTTTTACACGAAACTCACAATCAATTGGCTCCCTCAAGGCAGACTGTTTGCAAAAATGCTCTCTTACGTGTGGAATATCCTCGGGATACATGTATCTTTTTCCTCCCCCCTCATATTCCTCTCTCTCAACTCCAAGCATCTGATAAAAATTGTCATTTGCATCATAAAGAACAAAATCTTCATCATCAATAAAAAAGTATGCAATGCCACCCGGTATATTGTCAAAAACTGTATCCCGTTCCCACCTCATCTTTTCAAATTGACTTATATCAAGCAAAATACACTGTAGAATTTCCTCTCCATTATCATTAGGAAGCATTATTCCTGTTTCCCACACCCATGCGAGCTTCCCATCACTTCTTTCCATTCGATACTTACAGATATATTCATTGGCAGACAAAAACTGCGTGCGTATTTCTTTAATGACCTGGTTGTAATCCTTTTTATAAATCAGTTCGCCAGCCTTTCCATTGCATTTTTTTAACAGCATCTCCTTTGTATATCCAAGCATACGGCACAAATCTTCATCGATCGTAATAATATGAAAGTCCTCATCATTCTTACAACTCATAAGTCCGGAAGGAATTAAAGCACTGATTCGGCTCAATTTTTCAGACTTTTCCACCAATTGTTTATAAAAAGAATCATCCTCCAAATTAAAAATCGGAGATACAATAACCTGCACAATCTTTTCCTTCTCCGGTTCTAATTCTTCAAAGCTCAGCTCAAAGGTTAAATGAAGTAATTCTTGTGTAACTTCTAACACAATCGGATATCCCCATATTTCAGCTTTAATCGTCACAACTCCACTGCTATAAGAAAAAATCTTGTAATCTTCTTTCTCAAAACGAAATGTTTTTGAACCCTCTTCCACAAAAACTTCATTTAATTTTTCACGTAACACTTCTTTTGAATAAACCTTCGGATCATTCTGAAATCCACTCCATGTTCCATAATCAGACATCATCCCCAGCAAAACTTCAATATCCTGCTCAACAAAATACTGATGTATAAACTTTTGAGCCATCTTTTGGATTTTCTTCAATTTTTCTTTCATTGCAATCCTCCCTTCCACTTTATACCAAACATCATAACATAGACAAATCCTAGTTACAATATTGTCTTCCCACACATTTGCCCTATACCGCTAACAAAAAATTTGTCTCAAACTCTTGACAAATTTGAAATTTGTGGCATAATATAATTCATACTATTTCTCTAGGAATTATATATTTTATTATAAGGAGGACATTTTATGAACAAAAGAACCTTTGGCTTTGAAACAATTCAATTACACGCAGGGCAGGAACAACCGGACTCCGCAACTGATTCTAGGGCAGTTCCAATCTATCAGACTACATCTTATGTGTTTCGAAACAGTGCACATGCAGAGGCTCGTTTTAATTTAAGCGATGCAGGAAATATTTACGGCAGACTGACAAATTCTACTACAGATGTATTTGAACAACGTATTGCAGCATTAGAGGGCGGCGTCGCTGCACTTGGTGTTGCTTCCGGAGCCGCCGCAATCACATATAGTATTTTAAATATTGCAGGTGCTGGTGATCATATTGTTTCGGCACAAACTATTTATGGCGGCTCTTATAATTTATTCGAACACACTTTATCAGAATACGGTATACAAACTACTTTTGTAGATTCTGATAATATTTTAAATTTTGAACAGGCTATTCAGGAAAATACAAAAGCTATTTTTATTGAATCAATTGGAAACCCAAATGCAAATATTATTGACATACAGGCAGTTGCAAATATCGCACATCGACATCAGATTCCTCTCATTATTGATAATACATTTGCTACTCCTTACTTACTTCGACCAATTGAACATGGTGCGGATATCGTCATTCACTCAGCCACGAAGTTTATTGGCGGGCACGGTACTGCAATCGGAGGAGTTATTATAGATGGCGGAAATTTTGATTGGAAAGCTTCCGGAAAATTCCCAAGTCTGACAGATCCTAACCCTTCCTATCACGGAATCAGCTTTACTGATGCAGTTGGTCCTGCTGCCTTTGTAACTAAAATTCGTGCCATCCTGCTTCGTGATACCGGTGCTACACAAGCCCCGCTTCATTCCTTCCTGTTTTTACAAGGGCTTGAAACATTGTCCCTTCGGGTGGAACGCCACATCGAAAACACATTAAAGGTAGTGAACTTTTTAAACAGACATCCTAATGTTTCAAAAGTAAATCATCCCTCTTTAAAGGACAGCCCATATCATGAATTATATAAAAAGTATTTTCCAAGAGGAGGTGCCTCTATTTTTACATTTGAAGTTAAAGGAGAAAAAGAAGCTGCAACCAAATTTATTGACAAACTAAACATTTTCTCACTTCTGGCAAATGTAGCAGATGTAAAATCCCTTGTTATCCATCCGGCTACTACGACACACTCACAGATGAGTGAGGAAGAACTCATAAAATCCGGCATCACACCTGGGACTGTACGATTTTCCATCGGAACGGAAAGTATTGAGGATATACTTTGGGATATTGAACAGGCCTTTGAAGATTAAGAAAGAACTGCTACTGATTTTTTCACAATCAGTAGCAGTTCTCTTTTCTTTTTATATAATATTTTAGAAGAACCGATTAACATTGTAAAGCAATAAAATATAAGACTGCTTCTTTAATTTGAGGTATCACTCTTGTTGATTTTTATATAATCCAACTTAGCCTGACCACTTGTAACCTTTACAGTAATACTATTTTTAATCGTACCCAACTTGATTGTACCGTCAATAGCAAAGGTTCCGCCAGTCGCATCTACCTGCACACTTCCAACTACACGTTTTCCCCAGAGCAACTGTAGAACTGCACCTTCCTCTGAGCTTGCACCTACCTCGAACTCATAAGTGGCGCCCTCTGATACAATGACAGGATAGGTATATTCCTCTCCTTCTTTTACTGTAACAGATTCCCCATTCCGGCTGCTTCCCTCATAATCAGAAGCAACAATCTGTCCCGGCATAGAATGAATAAGCTGCTTTTCTGAAATGGTATCCGAAATTTCGCTTACCGTTTTTCCAACGTAATAGCTTTCCTTCGGACCAAAATGTGAATTCTTTATACTTTCCTTTGAAACAACAGCCTTCTGTAATACAAAGCCCGGATCTGCTGCATAATACTGAATTGTATTTATGCCGGCTCTTAATGTCAGCTCCGATTCTGTAGAGCGTCCATTTGCTTTCACATCTGTAGTCCATGTTCCACTGTAAGCACCAGCCTCATAATTGTTTTCATTAATACTATTAATTAGTTGTGGTTCTCCACCATTTGCTGCCACTGCGTACCGAATTGTCACGCTATTTCTGTCAACATTATTGGATGGTGCCGTGTACGTTGTTAACTTATACGTTCCTGCCTCTGGTACTGAAACAGTATATTCTACATATGGAGCCTTCGTTACATCGTCAACGAAGCTGCGATTGGATGGAAATGCCTTCAATGAATCACCCATTTTTCCATAATCACAGATAACTTCAAAAGTTTCGCCATTTGCTCCTGATTCACGCTTTGTAAAATTACCTGCTGCTATAGAAGCATAACCATTTTCGTAAATATATGTTTTTTCAGCCAGACCAGCCGTATCTGTTACCTTTGCTTTAATTGGAACGATTACAGTTTTGCCTGCACCAGTAATAGTAACGGTTCCCTCTGAATCCTGTGCCACTTTTGACCAGTCAACAGATATATGAAAGGAATCATGCATTGTTATATATCCTGATACATCTGAAAGCTTAATCCAATCCGCACTTGCTTTTACCTCATAAGTGAACGGTTTCACTCCCTGATTAGACAAATCTACTGTATATGACTCTTTATTCACACTTGTAAAATCACTTAACGATGCAGTTCCTTCCGTATATATTTCACTTTGTCCTTCCAGACCAACAATCATAGTAGACGTCTCATCCGGCTGATACCATTTTATCTCCGGATACTTCCAGCCTTCCGAGTTCCATGTTACAAATCCAACATGTGGTGAACTCATCATATTCTTCCACTTGTCCTCTACACCCGGCATTGCATTGTTATATTCCGATTGTAAATTTTTATCCTCCTGAATTGCTGTCTTCAACTGAGCCGCATAAATATTGGCACAAACCATATTTTTTTCATAATAGTAAGTATTCAAACCACTGTATATCTGGATTTTGGCTACTGTCGCAGATGCTACCGCCGGGAAATATACCAACTGATAATATGCCGCCTGTAAGTCATCCGGAACATCATTTTGTACCTCCTGAGCAAGAGATACCATCTGTTCAATCCGTTCTAACATATCTTTTGCTTCATTATAATTTGTAACATGATAGGTTCCGTTGTTTAATGTTTCTGGTTTACAGGAGGTATTCAACCATGTATATTCTTTCAGCAATGTCACCATATCCTGTTTACGGTCTTCGGTCACAGAATCTCCAAACTGCTGCTCTACCCAATCTGTTG
>CATZVV010000059.1 GCA_958425285.1 uncultured Lachnoclostridium sp.
TTTGGTACAATAACAGCCGGCGAGACAGCCCCAACAACGGCACCCATAATGGCAGCATCAAGAACAGAAATACCAAGAAGACTCGGAGCGAAAGCAACCATTCCAAGCACTTCAAAACAGGCAGGCACAAAACACATCAAAATTGCCGGACGCCCAACTTTTTTCAAGTCACTTATCTGCAGCGACAGCCCTGCTCGTGTAAGAATAATAATCAGGGCAATTCTTCTTAATTCTGCGGATATATTTAAAATAGAAACATCAATCCAATTAAGCATATATGGACCCAAAATAACCCCGGTTGCTATCATCCCAAGCAATGCCGGAAGATGCAGCTTCTTGCAAAACCACCCAAGTCCCATTCCGAACACTAACATAACAGCAATACTACACAGCATAAATTCCCTCATTTCTACAAAACAATTTTTAATACTAATTCCTCAAATGACTTCTCAAATCTCTTATCATCTTCCTGCGTTCTCTTTTTGGGTCCCTTTAGGTGGCATTTCCCGGATGTTCTTCTTGACTTTTTTGCCATATGGCGCTCCATTAACATGCAGTCTATATTTTCATTTGTATACCATTTACCAGATTGATGTATTCCATATGCGCCTTTACCAAGCGCCATTGCCGCTACCCCATAATCCTGCGTGACAACAAGATCCCCTTTCCTGCATAAATTGATCAATGCCAAATCAACTGCATCAGCACCGGCCCCAATAATCTTGATTTCACTATAATCGGAGTGCAGAACATGGTTTGTATCACACAATAAAATAACCGATATTTTATATTTCTTAGCAAGCCTCTCTACAATTCCTACTACCGGGCAAGCATCTGCATCTACAAATATTCTCATTCTTATCAACCTTATCTTTCACACTACTCCTCTATTTTTCTGATGTCTGTAAACAGCTACACACAAAAAGTGCTTCGCGCCAGCTTTTTAGCTACTTTGAAGCACTTAACTCATTTAGTTCTCATTCATCTTAGCCAGTTTCGCAGCTTGGTCAGCTGCTATCAGACTATCAATAATCTCTGTTAAATCTCCGTTAATGATTGAATCCAGCCGATGAAGGGTTAGCTTAATTCGATGATCGGTAACACGTCCTTGCGGATAGTTATATGTTCTGATTTTTTCAGAGCGATCCCCTGTCCCGATCTGACTTCTTCTTTGTTCAGCCTCCGCATCATGTGCCTCTGCACATTTCAAATCATAAAGACGCGAGCGGAGAACTTTTAAGGCTTTATCCTTATTTTTTAACTGTGATTTTTCATCCTGACAAGATACTACAATTCCAGTAGGAATATGTGTCAAACGTACTGCCGAATCCGTCGTATTGACACACTGTCCTCCATTTCCCGATGCACGGAATACATCAAAACGGCAATCATTCATGTCAATTTCAACATCGACTTCCTCTGCTTCCGGCATAATCGCAACCGTTGCCGTAGACGTGTGGATACGACCACCTGACTCTGTTGCCGGAATACGCTGTACACGGTGCACACCACTCTCATATTTCAGCTTAGAGTAAGCGCCTACACCATTAATCATACAAACAATCTCTTTAAATCCACCAATACCATTTTCATTAAAGCTAAGCGTCTCCACCTTCCAGCGGTTTGTCTCTGCATACTTTGCATACATACGTGCCAAATCTGCCGCAAAGAGAGCAGCTTCGTCACCACCTGCTCCTGCACGGATTTCCAAAATAACACTTTTGTCATCGTTCGGATCTTTCGGCAGAAGCAGAACCTGTAACTCCTTCTCTATTACTTCCAGATTTGCCTTACACTCATTCAATTCTTCCTTTGCGAGTTCCCGCATTTCCTCATCATTTTCTTCTTCCAACATGGAAAGACTGTCCTCAATCCCTGCTTTTGCCTTTTTATATTCTTTATATTTCTCAACGATTGGT
Source organism: uncultured Lachnoclostridium sp. (assembly GCA_958425285.1). GTDB lineage: Bacteria > Bacillota > Clostridia > Lachnospirales > Lachnospiraceae > UBA933. The sequence goes on from CATZVV010000059.1 coordinate 1,920, forward strand.
TCAATATCTGTCTGCTCTTTCATTAGCTTTCGATACCGATTCTGGTCATTGATAACTGCCGGCTCACTTAATTCATGAAGTAATTCCTGATAACGGAGCAACAGATCTTCTAACTTATCAAACATAGTTCACCTCGTAAAATTTTATTTGCATTATGATTTACAGCCCAATACCATTCGGTCAAGACCTGCCAGATCTTTTTTTCCATATACATGAACAAATCCCTGCTTTTGCATGAGCTTACAGACAGAATCATACTGATTATATCCAATTTCAAAAGCAAGCATCCCCCCCGGTTTCAGATATTCCGGAGCATAACGAATAATTTCCCGATAAAAATGTAACCCATCCTCTTTTCCATCTAAAGCAAGAATTGGCTCATATTCCTTCACTTCCGGCATCAAGGTGTCTAACACCTTACTCTCTATATAAGGAGGGTTTGAAACAATAAGGTCAAATTTCCCGGAAATATTCTCAAATAAGTCTCCCTGAACAAATTGTATGGATGCCTGATTCTTCACTGCATTTTCTCTGGCTACCTCAAGGGCTCCCGGGGAAATATCTCCTGCCGTCACGACAGTATCCTCAGCAAGAACCGCCAAACTGATTGCTATACAGCCTGAACCCGTACACAAATCAAGTATTTGCTTTCCATTCGCCAAAGGCAACAGTTCTTCAAGTAGACATTCTGTATCCTGTCTTGGTATCAGCACGTTCTCATTAACTAAAAATGGTAAGCCCATAAATTCTGTCTTTCCTGTAATATATTGTACCGGAACACGCTGACTTCTCTGCATAACTGCAGTGGAAAATTCAGAAATAAACTTTTTCGGAACGGTATCCTCCTGACAAAACATATACTGACTACGTGTTACACCAGTAATATCTTCCAAAAGATATAGAGCATCTAACCGACTTTCAGGTACACCATGTTCTTTCAAGAGGGTTTCAGCCCATACTATAATTTCCCCAAAAGTCACTCTTTTGTCCCTTTCTTCACAGGATCCTCAAAATAACGATCCAAAGCCTTCAAAATAGCATCATCTTCCTCACTCTCTTCCACTGAAATAATTTCAATGCCATCGTCTGCCTTTGTAATATCGGACTTATAACTAACGGAAGGTTCTTCTGTCTCCACCTCCGTTGCTGCCTCAATGGAAGAATTGTCCTCTGCCAAAAAAGCTCTCCAGTCAAAAACAGCTTCAACGGATGCTATCGCCACTTCAATCATATCATCATCCGGCTCTTTCGTTGTCAAACCTTGCAACCAAAGCCCCGGTTTACTCAAAACACCAATTACTTTGGATTCACTCCGACCGGCCAGTTTAATAAACTCATAGGCCACACCAGCAATCACCGGAATTAAAACAATACGAAGTACCATCCGAATCCATAAAGAATCTACAACAATAAACATAAAAAACAAAATACTAATTAACATAACAAATAGCAGGAAACTGGTTCCACACCGCTTGTGTACCCTGCTCTGCCTACGAATATTTTCTACTGTCAGATTCAAGCCATTTTCCACACAATTAATTGTCTTGTGCTCAGCTCCATGATACATAAATACCCTGCGAATGTCCTCCATTCTGGAAATAATCTTGACATAACCTACAAATAATGCAACACGTATTACTCCCTCGATTAGTCCGCGCAATGCTGCTGATGAGATTACTCTGCTCAATAAATTGGAAATAAAAAACGGAAGCAAAATAAAGATACCAACTGCAATTACCACTGCCAATACCATAGTAATGCCCATAAGTATAGATTCTTTTTTTTCGTTCCTAGGATTTTTTTCTTCCTCTTCTTCAAAAAAACTTGCTGAAAAAGTCAGTGTCTTCATACCAAGCCTCAAAGAGTCCACAAAAGCTAGAACTCCTCGTATAACAGGTATCTTTAAAAATTTATTTTCACTTCCAAGTGTGTGAAAATTTCCTTTGTCAATTTCTATCTTTTTATCCTGCGTCCGGACTGCAACGGCATAGGCTTCCCTGTTTCTCATCATAACGCCTTCTATAACCGCCTGGCCTCCAATCCCTGATGGTTTCATCTTTTCCTCCATTCATGCACATTTTGCACATAACAAGTTCGAGTGTGCGTTTCGTTAATAAACCAAAAATAGGCTGAGATTCACATCTCAACCTATTCCATGTCATGTCATTAGTTTTCCTGAGTCAAACCATACTTACGATTGAACTTATCAATTGCACCACGAGCTGCAACCGCTTTTTGCTGTCCCGTATAGAACGGATGGCATTTGGAACAAACTTCAACGTGAATATCCTCTTTGGTTGAACCTGTTACGAATTCATTACCACAGTTACATACAACCTTTGCCTGGTAATATTCTGGATGTATTCCTTCTCTCATGACCTAATTTCACCTCACTAATAAACTTATATTAAATATCTAAAATATTTTCTCTGCTCAAAATCGGCTTGTTCATTGTATCACGATTCTTTTTAAAATGCAAGTAAAATCTAAAATTAGAGTCGAATCTTTTTGACCATATCTATAAACTCATTATTATTTTTTGTTTTTCGAAACAAGTTTAGAATCTGCTCCAGTGCATCCTCATTCTTCATTCCGCCAAGAGCTTTTCTCATAATGTGTACTGCCTCCTGCTCTCTTGGTGTCAATAATAAATCCTCACGCCGCGTACTGGATTTTTGAATATCAATAGCAGGAAAAATTCTTTTTTCCGACAAATGCCGATCCAGTACAAGCTCCATATTTCCAGTTCCTTTAAACTCTTCAAATACAACATCGTCCATCCGGCTTCCGGTATCGACAAGTGCTGTTGCCAGAATTGTCAAACTCCCACCTTCACGCATATTTCTGGCTGCACCAAAAAAGCGTTTTGGCATATATAAAGCGGCTGGATCGAGACCTCCGGAAAGAGTTCTTCCACTCGGCTGTACAGTCAGATTATATGCTCTTGCCAAACGTGTAATACTATCAAGCAAAATAACAACATCCTCACCATGCTCAACCAATCGTTTACCGCGCTCAATTACCATTTCTGAAACCCTCTTATGATTTTCCGGCAATTCATCAAAGGTAGAATAAATAACCTCAACATTTTCACCAGCGATTGATTCTTTAATATCTGTTACTTCCTCTGGACGTTCATCAATCAGTAAAACGATTAGCTTCATTTCCCTGTGATTTCTTGTAATTGCTCTCGCAACCTGTTTTAAGAGTGTAGTCTTACCAGTCTTAGGTTGGGAAACAATCATACCTCTCTGACCTTTTCCAATTGGCGCAATTAAGTCCAGCATGCGCATAGAAATACCCGTTCCCGGTGTTTCAAGATGTATTCTGGACTGTGGAAAAACAGGTGTTAAATCTTCAAATTTTTTCCGCGTATGGAGACTCTCTACCGAATACCCATTAACTGAATTAATGTACAATAAAGCACTAAATTTTTCATTTTGTGTTTTTACTCTTGTGTTGCCAATAATAATATCTCCGCTTCGAAGTCCAAAACGACGGATTAATGCCGGCGACACATAAACATCATTCTCTCCCGGAAGAAAATTATCACACCGTATAAATCCATAACCTTCCTGAAGTACCTCCAGAATGCCGCTTTTTATTATGCCACTATCAAGCTCTGCCATCTCCGTTGGCGTCAGTTCCTCCCGCCGCTCTCTATGTTCACCTGATTCTCTTTGGCTTCTTTGCTCCCTCTTTTCTCGTGTTTCCTTTTGTTCCATATGTTTGGCTTCCCCCACACTTTTTCGAAGAGTTCTTGATTCATTACGCTCTTTTACTGCTTCATCTTTCTTTCCCTTTGTAAATTTCTCAACTTGAGAAAGCAAATCAATCAGTTCCCCCTTTCGCATTGTGGAAACATTTTTGATTCCTTTCGATTTTGCTTCATCTTTTAGTTCCTTTAATGTCATGTTTTTAAAATCCATATAATAATTCCTTTCTCGATAATACTTTCTTAACCTTACAATTTTATTTTCATTGGGAGTTCTAATTGAATGTCAGATATATAATGAACAATTTGAATAGACTACTATTAGTATACACCAAAAAAAGAGAGCCCGCAAGCCCTCTTTTCTTGCCGTTCATTTACTTATCTAAATAATACTTCACATGAATTTTGGTAACAGTCAGACCCGTCAGTTTTGATCCGGCATTTGATTTGATTGTTAATCTATTGCAACTCGTATCTGTAGGAGCCAACGTAAATGTTTCATTAAAAGTACTGCTGGCAGAAATGGATTTAATATCACCATGGGCATTAGCTCCTGTGCCAAGCCACATACGGAATCCACCTTCCGTACCGGTATAACTTCCTTCTACCTGTACCTCAATTGAAGTTCCGACTGGAACAGTTGCAGGCAAAGCAAAGAAATATCCTGCGCCACTGCCAGAATCACCGCTTACAACAAGTGCTTTTGAAGTCGAATCATAGGCACCCTTATTCACGGATGAATCACCAATTTCTACTTTACTCAAATCCAAGTCCTGATCATATACGTCAATCTCGGAAACACCAATTCCACGTATAACTAAATTATCAATATAGGCTGAATTGGATATTGCCTTTATTCGCAATTCATTTAAATCGCGGGCACCTGTACCAGTCAAATATACGACTGCATCAAAAGTACCATCTGCATTAAATGTGTTGACTGTTTCGACATTTGTCCCTGCATTTCCATTACCACCCAGCCATACACGGAAACCGCCCTGTGTACCTTTATATGTACCTATCAGATTTACTTTTACGGTTGCGTTCTGGCCAACCGTAATCGGCATTGTAAAGCCATAACCATTTCCTGCACCTTCATCTTTGGACACTTCAAAGCAATACGTAGATTCATTGTATGCACCTGTCAAGTCCGAAGAAGCAGACGCTGTTTCCAGCTCAATATTTTTACCAATTACTTCTGCTAATGTATTCATACATTTAAGATTCGTAACTTTCACACCACTTGATGGTACTACTCTCAATACTCCTGCACCTTGTGTCATAGTTACGCGTTCTGTCGAATCATATGTATTCGATCCGTCAATTGTAAATGTTTTAACCTTTGTGTTTTTCCAATATAAATCAACGGAACCGATTCCCGATGCCTGTAGAGTAAATGTATATTTCCCCCCTGCAGTTACAACTGCATCAAATGACTTTTCTGCGCTAATGGTTTCACTAATACATCCCGGGAATACAGAAATGCCATCAAATAAAGCATACAGTGCCTTCTTATCTGCAATTCTTGATGCCGTGTCCACATTCTTTCCAACATAATAGCTTTCAGACGGACCATTATAAGAAGATGCTAGTGAACCAGTATACAGTACCATCTTGAGCAATTCCGTATTCGGATCAATCTGATAATACCGAATCGTATGAATTCCGGCACTCAACGTATGCTCTGTACTCGCTGTACGGGCATTATTACGTACATCATCCCCCCACGTAGAGGAACTTCCTCCTATGTAACCAGACGGAAGTGTGTTTTTCACAGTAGCACTTCCTCCATCAACAGACACTGCATAACGCAGCTGAACGGACTCCTTATCCGCATTGCTTGTCGGATTGAAGTACCCCATCAAATTATAGGTACCCGCTTCCTCTACATAAACTTTATACTCAACATATGGCGCGTCACTCAATTTATCTGCATCAAATGTTTTTGTTGTAGGTAATACCTTAATTGTTTTCCCTGTTTTACCATAACCATCAAACACGAAGAAATACTCACCGGATGCTCCCTCCGCCTTCTTGGTATAATTTCCTGCATCAATGGAGGCATAGCCATTTTCAACTACATAAGTGCCTTTTTCCAGCTTAGAAACATCCGTTACTTTAGCAGACACATTAACGATTACGGTTCCATTTGCACCTGTCACCGTAATTTTACCCATTGAGTTTTTCGTTACTTTTTCCCAATCGATACTAACTTCAATCATTTTCTGCGTTGTAACACTGCCCGAAGTCTCCGAAAGCTGAATCCAGTCAGCATTTGCTGATGCCTTATACTCAAATGGGGTTCCACCTCCATTTGCAATTTCCAAAGTATATGCTTCCTTATTTGTACTTGTAAATTGTGGCAGAGAACAGCTTCCCGTCGTATATGTCTTTGATTCCCCTTCTGCCGATACAAGCATCTTAGCCTCTGTCGGTACAGTAACGTATTGAGGGATCGGATATTCTCCGCTTTCCGGCTGCCATCCGGTCATACCAACATGCGGATTGGTCAACCCATAAGACATCATTCCATTCCATTTATCTCCTACAACTGGCAGTTCTTCGTTATATACACGCAACAACTCCTTATCCAATGCAATTGTATCTTTCAGCAATTTTGCATACACATTCGCACTTGCTCTGTTTTGCTTGTAATACATTTCATTTAATCCTGCAAAAATTTGCATCTTATTTACATTTGCTACCGACATTGTTGGATAATATATAAGCTCATAATATGCTGCCTTTAAATCCTCTGGCATCAATTGATAATACTTCTCTGCTTTTTCCATCAAGGTATTACACTGAATGAGCCAATCCTGCGCCTCACTGAAATTAATTAAACTATATGTACTGCTTGTAATAATCTCTGCCTTCCTGGATGTACCAAGATCCAAATAGCCTTTCATGATAGAGGCAACATCTGCTGTCTGCTCTTCTGTCAGCGCAGAACCAAACTGCTTCTCAATCCACTGCTTCTCATAGTCACGGCAAAGACCTTCTTTTCCCCATGTATCCATATCATATGCCATGTCGATAAAGTAGGAAATCCCCAATTCCATTGGTTTTAAATCCCCTACATTGACAATCCAGACATCATCCACACCGTAATCATAAGCCATCGACATCTGGTCATACACCTTGTCAATCTGAACCGTGTTTAACCACGTATAAGAACGAGGTCCTCCTACATAGTCAAAATGATAATACATTCCCCAGCCACCATAGGAATCCCTGTATTCTTCCGTCGGCAGCGTACGGAAATTTGCAAAGTTATCATCACAA
>CATZVV010000060.1 GCA_958425285.1 uncultured Lachnoclostridium sp.
GGCAGCGATCTCAGGCAGGTACTTGATTGTCAGATTCAATACATTGAATGGGATGCGGAAACAGAGGATTTTGGGAACTGTAACATAGTAGTGGCAACAAAAAAGGTATATCCGCTGCAGAAGGAGGAATCCGTATTAGAGCAATGGGAAGGTTATGTTGTACGCGAAAAGAATGGAAGAATCTTCATCTGTGGAGCGGATTCGCGTGGGACAATTTATGGTATTTATGAGCTTTCACGTTATATTGGTGTTTCTCCGTGGTATTTTTTTGCGGATGTACCAATAAAAAAGAAGTGTAAAGTAAAAATTCCGTCCGGTTATTACCAGGCAGATTATCCATCCGTACAATATCGTGGTATTTTTCTAAACGATGAAGAAGAATTAGAGGAATGGGCAAAGAAGCATACAGAGGATGGCACAATTGGCCCACAGCTTTATGAAAAAATTTATGAATTGTTATTGCGCTTAAAGGGTAATTACATCTGGCCTGCCATGCATGTAAATTATTTTCAGGAGAATCCGGAGAATGCAAGATTGGCAAATGAAATGGGAATTGTTGTAGGAACATCCCATTGTGATATGTTAATGCGAAGCAACCAAAATGAATGGAATCCGTGGCTTCGGAAAAATGGATATAAAAGTAATTATAATGCAGTGCACTCCGATAAAATGAAGGATGTTGATGAGGAAGCCGAGAAGGAAGAAATTTTTTATGACTACTCCATTCCGGGGAAAAACCGTGATGAACTACAGAGATACTGGAGCGAAAGTGTACAGATGAACCGGGATTATGAGGTGTGTTATACGATTGGAATGAGAGGTGTTCATGATTTCGGATTTTCCACAAGAGAGATTGACTTGGATGAGTCGTTGTCCGAGGTGGAAAAAGAGACGGAAAGAATTCGGCTTTTAGAAAAGGTAATGGAAGATCAGAGGAAGATTTTACAAAGAGAGTTAGGCGTGGAAGAACCGGGAAAAATCCTTCAATCTTTTATTCCATATAAAGAGGTACTAAATTTATACGATAAAGGGCTTCAGATTCCGAATGATGTAACATTAATCTGGGTAAATGATAATTTTGGACATGTAAGGCGGTATCCGAATGAAGACGAAAGAAAGCGTAAAGGTGGTCACGGCTTGTATTACCATGTTTCTTATTGGGGAACTTCGGATATGAGCTACCTGTTCTTCAATTCGATTCCGCTGGCACATATTACTTTTGAGTTAAGGAAAGCATATCAATCCGGAATTCAAAAAATGTGGATTTTGAATGTAGGAGCGTTAAAGCCATTAGAAATGGAGATGGAAGCATTTCTTCAATATGGCTGGGATGCAGGGAAAGAGACGGAAATTACAACAGATATTCATGCGTATACTGCACATTGGTTTAATCAATATTTTTCCGGAGAAATCGGAGAGCAGCTTGCAGAATTATATGAAGAATTTGCTCAAATAACAAATGCAAGAAAGGTTGAACATATGTCATCGCTCGTATTTCCACAGGCAGGGTATGGGGATGAGGCCGGAGAAAGGGTATGCTTATTAGAAAATATTTTTAACCGTGCCAATCATTTTTATGAAATTTTACCTGAGGAAGAACGGGACGCATTTTTCCAATTGTTTCTTTTTAAAGTTCATGCCTCTTATTATATGAATTTGTCATTTTATTTTGCGGATCGGAGTATTCTTTCATATCACCGTGGAAATAATCGGGCAGCAGATGTATGCACCGCGTATTCCGGGAAGGCGATGAAGTATTTAGAAACAATGCTTTATTATTATAATAAGGTGATGTGTAATGGAAAATGGGATGGCATTATGACGCCAAATGATTTTCCACCTCCGGGAATTTGTTTTTATCCGGTACGGAAACCTTCTATTTGCAGAAAAAGAGGCGGAATGAAGATTATCCTGTGGGATGGAGTGGAAGTGACTTCATCGGGAAGTATTCATTTTTGTGAAGGTGGTGCTCAAAAGAAATGGCTTGAAATCGGAAACCAGGGAATTAATGATATCCATTTTGTAATTTTGAACAAGCCGGTATGGCTGGAAATCTCAGAAACAGAGGGGGTTGTTCAGGCAGAGAAACGGATTTATTTTTCAGTATGTGAGAGTGAAGTTCAGAAAGAAAAACAGGCAAAGCTTCAAATTATCAATCAAAATGAAAATCAGATAATTGAACTGGATGTTTCCGTTAAGCTCTCCGGTTTTAGCGAAAATGACTTTCATGGAAGTATACAGGCAGATGGTGCAGTCGCTATTTATGCGGAGCAGTTTCAAAATAAGAAGGATGCTGACGCAGCAGAATGGAGACTTATAACCGGAATTGGGCGTGGATTTGGAAATGCTGTGATGGCTAATAATGCTGGTTTGAGCAGCCTTGATGAAGACATAAAAGGGGAAACACATCCCTATTTGGAATATTCATTTTGGTTAACAAGTAAGGGTGAATTTCCAATGGATATTATCCGCTTCCTTACGTTAAATTCCAGAGAAAGGATTCGGATTGGCATAGGCATTGATGGCGGAACTCCACAGATTGTTGAATCGGAAACAACCGATGAATGGCGTGGAAGGTGGAAGGAAAGTGTAATGAATAACGGTGAGGTTATGTCTGTTTTACTTCCAGAGATGAAAAAGGGAAAGCATACGATGCAATTATATATGATAGACAATTTTGTGACAATTCACAAATTAATTATTTATACGGAAGCAAAACGGCAGACATTTTTTGGTCCGCATCGAATGGCAAACCTGCCAGACTGTCCACTGTTTAATCTTGAACAATTGGAGGCTGTACGGGATAGAATCTATCAAAGTGACCAATATGGCATTTTGCCAAAAGTGGTATATGCTGATAAGTCATTTTGGAATTACAATCGGATTTATATGAAGAATGACTTTTTTGTGCAAGAGAAATTGGGAGAAAAGCGGTACGAAAAGTACTATCGTGATAGAGAGGAAACGAGTATTTTTTCAGAGTTTGGGAAGGGTGTTCTTGCCGAGCAGGATGGTATTGTTGCCTGGGAGGCAGAATATGCTCTTGAAAATTCTCCCGATGCATACCTTACTTCGGATCAATCGGGGTTAATCAATTGGGGTCATGTCCGGGCAGAAACGGATGGCGGTACGGGGCTTGCCATGCAGGTATTTGGCGCGGAGTATACTTGGAATCGTGCAAAAGAAGCTCCGGGAATGCATTACCGCATTAAAATAGAAAATCCGGGTTCTTATTACGTCTGGATGCTTGTATTATTTGAAAATCATATGTCAGATACGTGTTATCTGGCAGTTGATGGGGAAGTGCAGCCACTGGAAAACCAGTATTCAAAAGGAAATCTGTTTACTTATGGAACCGCTCATATTTATTTTTGGAGCCTTATGAGCAGCATGGAGCTGACAAGTGGTTTGCATACATTTTCAGTTTATGCCGGAGATACCGGATTGCAAATTGACCGCATTTATTTGAGCCAGAGTGAGGAACTTCCGCCAGCAGATTTTGAATGGAAGAGTTCAAAAAGAGAATAGGTCTATAACCATTTGAAACTAATTGCGGCAGTAGTGCTTGCGGTATTCTGTAGGGGTCATGCCTGTATGCTTTTTAAAAAAGTTACAAAGAGCGGAGCTGCTATAAAAACCACATTCATCTACAATTTCCCGTAAGGGGGAAGTGCCATTGGACAAAAGAATTTTCGCCCGTTCTAATTGCGCTTCCTTCTTTTTTTCCTGAAAGGTCATTCAGTAGTTTTCAAGAAGCTTTCGCTGTGTTTGCCGCTGGCTTAATCCAAGAGAATCGGCCAGCACCTGTAGTGTCAAATTATTGATATTGTACAAAAAAAGCCAGTCTATTGTTAGTGTATCATTGCTTATGGAGTTGTTTGCTTTATTTGTTAGTGATAGAATCTGAGGTTCATAAAGTTGTGCAAATTCAAGCATTAGGAGATAAATGAGTAAGGTTGCCTGTTTGTTATGAAACATAGTATTTGTCTGCATCAAAGTATAAATCTCCTCAAACAATTTTTTCAGTTTTCGATTACTTCGACCAATCCAAAAGTTGTGATTCAGGAAAATATTAAAAAACAAATCATCCGGTAGGAATTCTAACTCAAAGTAGAGGCAATATTCATGCATATTTTTTTCAGGGTCTGTTTTTTGCATATGGTATTTGTTTGGTCCTGTTACATATATCGTATTTTTACGTAATCGGTATATCTTTTCATTCGTAATCAGCTCGCCTGCTCCATCTGTAACATAGTGAAGTTCATAACAGTTACGGGCATGTGCATGACCGGGGAAATTTGCGTAGAAAATCCCCTTTGTTATGTTAAACGTTTTAATCATGGATTTAAAATTTGTTAATTCTTTCATAGATAGCTCCTTTTATTATTGCTCTTATTTTACCATAACATAGTTGTAAATACACGTCAAATATAAGTGAATAATGGCATGATTTTGTATTGAAATATCTTTTGTGGCTGATATACTGAAATCATTCATTGGAACTGTGAAAAAATTAATTGTAAGAATGGAGGTTAATATGAGAAAAGGAAGATTATTTTGTAGGCTGCTGAGTCTTGCACTTGTTACAACGCTGATTATCCCATCTGTACGAGGAAAAGCATATGAAATGCAGACGCAGGAAGAAAAGCAGAATACAGTGATATCGGCAGAAAGTATTGAAGAGGAATATAAGGAGACGCTGGACGAGTATGCAATACCTGAGTGGTATCGCGATGCTAAGTTTGGTATTTTTATCCATTATGGAGTGTATGCTGTACCTGCATACGGGGATGAGTGGTATCCTAAATGGATGTATATACCGGGTGGAAAGACTTGGGGTGGAACACCTATTTATGAATATAATAAGAAAACCTATGGCTCTGTATCACAGGGAGAAGGATATGGTTATAAGCAGTTTATTCCTAAATTCAGTGAAGGTATATGGTGATGCAATCTATGGGACAAGACCTTGGGTAACATATGGTGAGGGTCCAACAGGCACAAGTTATGATAATTATAATTTTACGGAGAGAGATATTCGCTTTACAAGAAGTAAGGATTATAAGAAGTTATATGCAACAGTTATGTCAAAACCAACCAATGATAATGTGATAATTACAACTCTTAATTCCAATGATTTTAAGCAGAAAATTGGTGCTGTTAAGCTGATCGAGGGGTCAGAACGTGAAGAATTGCAATTTGAACAGTGCGAAGATGGACTTGAAATTTATCTGCCAAGTGACTATGAGTCAACATTAACAGGTTCGTTTGCAATGGAAATTACTGCAGAGGATGGTAATAATATATCTACTGTGGCAACTTCAGCAATAGATGGATTTGAGGCAAATAATTATGCAGATGAGGAAGGTGTTACTGTAACTGCATGTCCGAATGACGGTACAGACATGATTGTTTCAAAAAAAGAGAATGAAGCCTATGCAACCTATAATATTGCTTTTGGATCTTCCATTCCAGAAATTTTTTCGGGAAGTTTTTCCGGAGATTCCAACGGTGTAGTTGAATTTTACTTAGGCGGAAAGAATGGTAAAAAGGTTGGTGAGATTAATCTTACGGGCTCTGAGAATGGAGAATACTACAGTGAGAAGACAAGACTTGATTTAAGGTCTGTTACGGATTCTAATATAGAGTTGACGGTAGTTTTTAAGGGAGATATAAAATTTAGTAGCTTTAAACTTATTTCAAGAAATCCGGGTGAGGTAATTGAAGCAGAAGGATTTGATGATAAAAATGGTTCTCTGACTGCCGAAACGACAAAAGACACAGAAGGTGGTGTTGAAAATCTTGGTTATGTAGAAGCCGGTGATTGGGCAAAATACTCAGATGTTAATTTTGCATATGGGCTTAAAGAATTTGCAATGCGCTATGCATCTCAGAATAATTCGGGATTAGAAATAAGGCTGGATAGTATTGACGGGCCGGTTGTCGTAACTGCTGATGCGGAGAGTACTGGTTCCTGGAACATTTATGAGACTGCTACTTTTGATGTCAGTACGGTGGATGGCAAAAAGGTAATTGGATACCATGATATATATTTAAAATTTACTTCTCCAATGAATCTGAATTGGTTTAAATTTGAGGCCTGCGACCCTGTGAACCCGACAAGTATGTCTTTGGTTAAAGATAATGCAACCATTGAAGCAGGTCAGACATACTGGATTGATATGGATTTTGAGCCATATGATGCTTCTGAAAGACAGTTGGAATATGTCTCCGATAATGAAAGTGTGGCTGTTGTTTCGGCAAGTGGTGAGATCACCGGTATAACCCCAGGTACAGCAAAGATTCAGATTACATCAAAGGCAGTATCAAGTTTAAAGGCAGAATTTATAGTAACCGCCTTAAAGACACCTGCCAAACCGCCTGTTAATGATGATAAGAAGGAAGATAATAATAGTAACACCAATAATAATACCAACAGTAATGGTAATAGCATGGTAGTTACATCAAACAATACTTATTCGCCAACAAGTAACTTATTGACAAGCGTAAAGAATTATCTTGGTAAGAAGATTACATTGAAGAAAGGTAAGAAAATTACAATTCAGGCATTTGTGATGCCGAAACAGGCAAAACAGGGCTGTAATTATCAGACATCTAATAGTAAAGTTGCAGAAGTGACAGATAAAGGTGTGGTAAAGGCAAAAAAAGCCGGGACTGCGAAAATAACGGTAACTTCTGCCGATGGAATAAAGAAAGCAATTTATAAGATAGAAGTTGTAAAAAAAGATAAAGTAAACAGGGTGCTAAAACTTGCAAATAAAAAAATAGTATTGAAAAAAGGTAAGAGTAAACAAATCATCTGTAAAAAGCTTTCTAAGAAAACAACAAGTATATTTAAATTTAAGTCTTCAAAAAAAGGAGTAGCAACAGTGAATGCATATGGAACGATTTTGGCAAAGAAAAAGGGAAATGCGGTAGTTGTTGTAACTTGCGGAAAGAAATCACAAAAAATTAAAGTAAAAGTAAAATAAAGAATTAAGAAATAATGAAACCTAGTATCGCCAGACAGGTATTATGTCTGGCGATTACGATTAGGAGGACATGATGGGAAAAAGAATTTACTCGAATAGTTTTTCAAATGTTACAGATGCGCATGATTTAAGCTGGTGTGATGGCATGATTTCCGGTAATGGTGTGCAAGGTGTTATTGCATCCGGAGCACCATATACGGAAACCTTGATTTATCAGAATATCCATTTTATTATGCCATCTGATCAGCCACGACATATTCCGAAAGAGGTGACAGGGCAGCTTGAGGAGGCAAGACAAGCGGTTGTTAGTATGGATGACAGCTGGGATATTTATGGGAGGAATCGTACCTTTGATTATTGCTTTCATCCATCTCATCAGCTTAGGCTGCATATCGATTCAAAGGAGTATACAAATTATCAAAGGTGGACGGATTTTGAAACGGCGGAGGTAGGAGTTTTTTATACTGATTTTGAGGGAGTATGGGAGAGGAAGACTTTTGTTTCCCGGGTAGATGATGTTGTGATTACAGCGATTACAAAAAGTTCTTTGGGAAAGGGAGTAAATGTAGAGCTTTCTATTGATAATATAGCTACAATGCGTGGTTATGGAAGAGGAAGTGAACAGAATCTTGAGTTACAGGTAAAAGTTGCAGAGGATGCCTCTTTTCTTTTGCAGTCAGCCAAGTATCCTATTTTTCCTGAGTCAGAGTTAAATGGCGGTGGCTTTTGTGGATTTACATATGTTATCTGTGAGGGTGGCAGAAAAGAAAAAGATAATTTAAAAATTGTAATTGAAGATGCGGAGGCAGTTTATCTTGTTTCCAAGTCAGAGCGGACCTTTGCTTGGGAAAAAGATAATCCGGAAGTTCGTCTACAAGGGGAAATTGAATCTGTAGTACAGAAGTATAGTACAAAGGGTTATTTTGATTATGAAAGTTCACTTGAACCGAGTTATCATATACAAAAAGAGATGTTTAATCGTGTAAGTTTGGAATTGAACAGTAAGGGTTCCGATAAATCAGGCAGTGAGAAGGTTTTATTTAATGAAGAGTTAATCCATCTTCAGAAAAAGAGTGATAAATTGCTTGATGCCATGGTAGAGAGAGCCTATAAACAGGGAAGATACGCAATGATTTGTTGTGGCGGTAATACAATGAGCCGCTTGTGTGGTATGTGGACAGGTGAGTGGAATTTTGCATGGAATGGTATTTATACAATGGATGCAAATGTAAATTTACAAAGCTCTTCTATGAATACCGGAAATCTTATTGAATTTGGAATCGGTTACATTAACTTTATACTGCGGCAGATTGATGATTGGAAAGAAAATGCCCATATGGTATATCAAATGGAGGATGCTCTTTTAGTACCGGTTAATTTTGACGGAGACCGGGCGATGATGGTGGAATATGATTGGATATTTCCCTTCCAGTATTGGAATGCGGGAGCATCGTGGATGCTTCAGCCGATTGATGAATTTTATCAATGCTTTGGAAATCGTGAGGTGGAAACCTGTTATGGAACAAAAGATTTATTAGGGGATATTCTTCTGCCGTTGCTTACAATGCAGGCAAACTTTTGGAAGCAGCTGTTTACCCCCGAATATTATACCAAGGTAAATGGAGATGCCTGTTATAAAAAAGGTAAAAAAGAGCTTCTTGAAAGGGAAAAATATTTAATTGTACCAAGTTATTCACCGGAAAATCATCCTAAGGGTCGGACCTCACGTATGACAGCAAATGCATCAATGGATATTGCCGCAGCAAAAGATGGAATTCGCATGACGGTGAATATTGAAACAGTAGTAAAGAAATCAGGCTGGGAAGCACGTGTAGGTGAACTGCAGAAGCTGGAGAGCCAGATTCCAAACTATTTATATGACGAAACGGGG
>CATZVV010000061.1 GCA_958425285.1 uncultured Lachnoclostridium sp.
GCACTATTGATTTCAAGTGCTTCATAGCCTGGTGCTTGAATTAGAAAGTTATATTCAGAGTATGGTTGATTTGCACTTGGTTCAAGAGAATATTCAACGGGTGGTGCGGACAATTCCAGAGAAGTTGTTTGGCCCGTTACATCTGTTGTAACTTCTTCAATGACTTGATCGGGCTGTCCGGTATTTGCAATTTGAATAGAGGCATTTTCAATCGGACGTCCCGTTCCATAAGAGGTTATTGCAAGGCGGAGTCTGCCAAAGGATGAAGTAGAAAGAGAGGATGGCGTTTGTGCTGCATGTAGAGTAGCCATAATTCAATCTCCTAAATGCATAATATTGCTATAATATATGATATAAAAGAAAAATATGTGAAAAATATATTGACATTATGGAGCAAAAAGAATACAATACCAATTATAACGCTAATAATTAATATGTTAATTGTTAGCGTTTTACTTAAAACTGTAAGAAGAGGAGTGAATTGTGAGAGGAGGAGCTAAATGGAAAATCATCAACTAATGGGAAAGCTGATGGCAGTTCTCAGAATGCATCGAAGGGCGGTGGAAAGCAGATTGGCGCAGTCAGGAATTGGATTGCATCAGGCTCAGCACCGGCTTCTTATGTGTTTATCAAAGGAAAGGTGTCAGTCACAGGTAGGTGTGGCAAAGCATCTGGATGTATCCCCGGCGACCATTGCAGTATCTATGAAAAAGCTTGAGCGGGACGGTTTGATTTATCGTGTGAGCAGAGAGGAAGATAATCGATTCAATTGTGTTGAGTTGTCGGAAAAAGGAAAGCAGATTGTAGCTGAAAGCCAGCAGGTTTTTATTGAAATGGATGAATTGATATTTAAGGGAGTGACAGAGTCTGAGAAAGAACAGTTTGTGACTATTTTGGATAAAATGTATGTAAACATGGAAAGGTAGAATTAGGAAGATCCTGTTGACTAAATTGTGCAGGAGCGTCACAATTAGTTTTGATGGCAGACGAGAAACTACCTCTGCGAATTTCTTGTTGCCCGGTCGCGTACACGCTCCAGAAGGGAGATTAAAATGAAGCAATATAAAAAGTATATTAAACCATATTTATCGGCATTTATATTAGGTCCGATTTTTATGATTGTAGAAGTAATTGGTGAGGTGCTGATGCCAAAGTTCATGTCTATGATTATTGATCATGGTGTTGTATCAGGAAATATCCCATATATTATTGGAATGGGAGCAGCAATGATTGGAACAGCAATTTTTATGCTGGGGGGAGGTGTACTGGGTGCCTGGTTTGCAGTAAAGGCAAGTGTAAACTTTGCCGCCGATTTGAGAAAAGATGTTTTTTCAAAGGTTCAGGATTTTTCTTTTGCAAATATTGAGAAGTTCTCAACCGGTTCACTTGTTACAAGGTTGACTAATGATGTGACAAATATGCAAAATGTGATTCAAATGGCACTCCGCATGATGCTACGGGCTCCTGGGATGCTAATAGGCGGCTTGATTATGGCTATTATTATGAACGCAAAGCTGGCGATTGTTTTGCTCATTGTAATTCCTGTGCTTATATTGATTCTTTCGTTTGTTATGAAGGTGGCATTCCCAAGATTTGACACAATGCAGGGAAAAATTGACAGTCTTAATTCCCGTATACAGGAAAGCATTACAAATGTACGTGTTGTGAAATCATTTGTGCGGGATGATTTTGAAAAGGAAACATTTCAGAAGGCTAATGAAGAATTAAAAGAAAAAACGCTTCGAGCCATGAAGGTAGTCATATTGACGATGCCTGTTATGACGCTTGCCATGAACATTACAACATTATGTGTCGTGTGGCTTGGTGGGAAACAGATTCTTGTTGGTACAATGACCGTTGGGGAACTGACTGCATTTACAACGTATATTGTACAAATTTTAATGTCACTGATGATGGTAGCTATGGTTATGATTATGGGTTCAAGGGCAATTGCATCCTCCCATCGTATTAAAGAGGTATTAAATACGGAGATTGATTTAAAAAATAAAGAGCAGGTTGATACCAGTCTTGAGATTCAGAACGGAAAGGTGGAATTTCGGGATGTAAGCTTCCGGTATTATAAAAATCATGGTGAAAATGTATTGGATCATATCAATCTGACGATTGAGCCGGGGGAAATTGTTGGTATATTAGGTGGAACAGGTACCGGAAAGAGTAGTTTGGTTCAATTGATTCCCCGTTTATATGATGCCACGGAAGGGGAAGTACTTGTTGATGGCATAGATGTAAGAGATTATCCACTCCAAACGTTACGTAATGCCGTAGGTATGGTTTTACAGAAAAATACTTTGTTTTCCGGCACAATTATAGATAATCTGCGTTGGGGAGATAAGGATGCCAGTGAAGAAGAAGTTCGTCATATGGCAGATTTGGCAAAGGCTGATATGTTTGTTTCAAACTTTACAGATGGATATGAAACAGAGCTTGGACAGGGTGGTGTAAATGTTTCGGGAGGACAAAAACAGAGGTTATGTATTGCCAGAGCATTATTCAAAAGGCCAAAGATTCTTATTATTGATGATAGCACAAGTGCAGTTGATACAGCTACTGAAGCTGAAATTCGTAAGGCATTCCGAACAGAGATTAAGGATTCCACAAAAATTATTATAGCACAGCGTATTTCTTCGGTTATTGATGCAGATAAAATTATTGTATTGGATAATGGAACGATTGTAGGGCTTGGTACACATAGTGAATTAATGAAAACTTGTGATGAGTATCAGGAGATTTATTATTCTCAGAAGGATAAAGAAGAGGAGGTGCAGGCAGGATGAGCAGAGGACCAATGGGCGGACCTGGGCATGGACCAGGACATGGAGCCGGTGGAATGAGAGGCGGTAAGCCAAAAGACATGGGAGCCACGGTAAAGCGATTGCTGTCCTATATCGGTTCCGATCGTTATAAAATGATCTTTGTACTTATTTTTGTTGTTGGAACAACCGTTTCGACATTGCTTGGTTCTTATCTGTTAAGACCAATTATAAACCAATTAGGTGAAGATGCAGCAGAGATTGCACAATCGGGTAATAGTCAGGAACTTATTTTGTCGGCAACAGCGACACTATTATCTGGTGTTTTGCTAATGATGGGAGTTTATGCAGTCGGAGTCGTTAGTAACTATTTGCAGCAGCGTATTATGATTGGAATTTCACAGCGTGCGATTGTTAAGCTTCGAAAAGACCTGTTTGACCATATGCAGGATTTACCGCTTCGGTATTCGGATACACATAATACAGGGGATATGATGAGTCGGTATACGAATGATGTGGATACAATAGGTGAACTTTTGAATAATACGGTAGTACAGGTTTTTTCAGGAACTATTTCTATTGTAGGAACACTGGCACTAATGATTTATACCAATGTGTGGCTTACTTTAATTACAATTATTCTTGTTCCGCTTATGATAAAAATGGGAGGATTTATTGCAAAACGAAGCAGCAGATATTACGGTGCGCAGCAGGCTGCCTTAGGAGCTTTAAATGGTTATATTGAAGAAACCGTTACCGGACAGAAAGTGGTTAAAGTATTCTGCCATGAAGAAAAAGCAATCGAAGAATTTTCTGAACGAAACGAAGATTTAAAGGGAAAGCAAATAAAAGCTCAGTTTTTTGGTGGAATTATGGGACCCGTTATGGGGAATATCAGTCAGATGTCCTATGCGTTAACAGCTTGTATTGGTGGTGTTCTTTGTGCCTTGAAGCAATTTGATATAGGTGGTCTTACTGTATTTGCAAATTATTCCAGACAATTCAGCCGGCCGATTAATGAACTTTCCATGCAGGTAAATACAATATTTTCCGCATTGGCAGGAGCAGAACGTGTTTTTGATATGATGGATGAGAAACCGGAGGAACCCGATTGTGAGGAAGCAGTAGAATTAACAGATGTAAAAGGAGAAATTGAATTAAAACATGTTACCTTCAGTTACAATCCGAATAAAGTGATTTTGAAAGATATTAACCTGGTGGCATGTCCTGGGCAAAAGGTGGCTTTTGTCGGCTCGACCGGAGCAGGAAAAACGACAATTACAAACCTGTTAAATCGATTTTATGATATACAGGAGGGTGAGATTACGATTGATGGTACTAATATTCGAAATATCAAGCGGAGAAGCCTGAGGAAGAATATTGCTATGGTTTTGCAGGATACGCATTTGTTTACAGGTACAGTAAGGGAAAATATACGTTATGGAAGGCCGGAGGCAACGGATGAGGAAGTTGAGCAGGCAGCAAAGGTTGCAAGTGCGCATTCCTTTATTATGAGGCTGGAAAATGGTTATGATACTGTCCTTGAGGGAGACGGAACAAATCTAAGTCAGGGGCAGCGGCAGTTGTTGAATATTGCAAGGGCTGCAATTACACAAACACCGATTCTCGTACTGGATGAGGCAACAAGTTCTGTAGATACCCGTACAGAAATGCACATTGACCATGGTATGGAACGTCTCATGAAGAATCGTACTACATTTGTTATTGCACACCGTCTGTCAACTGTTCGGAATGCAGATTTAATTATGGTTTTGGAGCAGGGTGAGATTATTGAGCGTGGTACGCACAAAGAGCTTTTAGAGAAAAAAGGCAGGTATTATCAGCTGTATACAGGAGCAATTGAATTAGATTAAAAGATGTCATCCAACCGATTCGGATTACAGTGCGTGTAACGTACAGGATTCTTATCGGTTGGATGAGTTTTTTGTACCAGAAAGTTCAGTTTTATAATCAGTTTTTATCAGAAATGCATTTGATTGGTATTATAAAAGTGACGCAGAAGTGGTTGTTTTGGCTGTCAAATGCGATAACACCATGATATTTTTCTGTCATTATCTTGGCAGAAGCAGTTCCGATTCCTGTGCCGGAATGCTTTGTAGAATAAAAGTGACCATTTTTTATAATCGGTTCTTTTTCAAAACTATTTTGAATGGAGGCGATAATTTTTCCTTTTTGCCATTGTATCTGAACCTTCATAAAGGAATCTGTTGAATTTACAAGAGAAGCTGCTTCAAAAGCATTTTCCAGAAGGTTCCCTAAAAGAATTGAAAAGTCAGTATCAGAGATGCTGAGGTTTACAGGAAGTTCGGCAAGACATTCAAAAGCAATGTTGTGCTCCTGACATTTTGATTTATAATAGTGTAAAAGAGCATCAACAAGCATATTGCGACATAATACAATGCGTTCGTTCTGTTCTCTTGTATCAATATATTCATTTAGATAGCAGATGGCTTTTTCAATCTTGTTTTGTTTTAAATAGGAGAAGATTGTTTGTAAATGATGGCGATGGTCATGACGCAGCCGAATCGATTCGTCGATTCGATTTGTCAGTTCAGCATAATGGGTTTTCTGTATTCCGATTTGTTTTGAAAGTTGATTGTTTTCTTCTTGTAGCAGCAGTTTTGTCCGGTAGGCTTCCGTCAAATCTTTCCATAACTCATACCCAATTGCCAAAACAAGAAGAAATGCGCCTGTTTCCTGAAACCAGCCTCCATAGACAGGTTCATAATCGGGATAAAGTCTGTCGGTAATGAGTGAACAGGCAAAAAAGACTGTTCCAATGAGTAAAACAGGAGTAGTACTCATTGACTTATAATAGGCCTGATATGCGTGTATAAGGAGGAGAAGAGAACAGGTAGCCTTAAAAGTAAAAATAAGAGAGGAATATAATTTCCCATATAAAGAACTACTATTAAGAAACAGACTGAAAACGATGGCAAATATAAAAAAAGTACAGAATAAAGTAGTTTCAATTCGTGCAGTTTTTTTGGGTGCATTTAATATCCTGTTTTGCAATAAAGTAATAAGCGGGTACATGCCAGTTAGGCAGACTAGTTCAATCGTATACCATGGGTGGATAGGATATGTCCCATATGAAAAGAGGATGGGGTATAACGATGAAATGAATAACATAATACATAAGAGGGCAAAAAGTCCTGCATTTTTGTGCTTTAATTTCCAGAAGAAATAAAGTGAAAGCAAAGCAAACAGGCAGATTACGGTTAATAATATGCCGGATAAAAGAAGGCGGGTGGAAATATAGTGCTCGACTGTAGGTGCGTTTCCAAATGCCGGAGGGTATACGATGCCACTGTAAATATGAGAATAGTCTGTAACAGCAATGGTAAGATGAATTTTTCCGCTTGCAGTAAATGTTACCAATTCATTTCCTACTTCATCATGATAGGTATCTGGATTAGGATTACCCATACGGAGAACTTCTTTTTCGTTGATGTACAATATATAAGAAGAAAATATTTCAGGTAGATAAAGGGCGTAAGTAGCTGGTGCTTCCGGAAGAGAAATCGATAGGCGGTATGTAGCACTGCCATGAGGTTGCTTTTTTGTGTCCCCTGAAGAAAAGTTAGCATAGGAGCCTAATGTAATAAAAGAACCTGACTTGGCAGTGCCATTTTCAAAATCAGCAGGTGTTAGGAGTTGATCTTGGAAATACGTCCATTGATGTGCCAAGAAGATAGGATTGTTAGTAGCTAAATCTTTTTCTGTAAGGAAAAGAACTCCACTAATTGGCTGTACAGAGTTGTTTTTATACTTATTATTATAATTGTAGGAGTAGTATCCAAAAGATAAGAAAAGCAGGAGAGAGAGAACAAGTATAAGAGTCGGAGAGAAAAGTTTAATTTTCATGTTCCTTCTTTCCTTTCTTTTGGTGGTAATAGTAGAAAATAGTACAGGTCAGTACAAGGACTGTAAAAAAAGTCGGGAGAATCCTATATACTTTTAGGGGGCCAGATGTATGATCTGTGGAAGAGGATGTAAAAGTATATACACCGGTTTTATTGATTTTAATAGAACTGTTCTGTTCCTTATCTGTTAATTTACTGTCTGGAATAGTGGTTAACGGCTGTCCGGCATTCGAGATAGAAATGTCAAATGTATTTTTGCTTGTTTTACGTATACTGATAATAAGTACTTCGCTATCTGACAAATTTAATGAAAGAAGGTATTTAGTCGGGATGCTAAGGACAGCCCCATTATGTTCAAAGGAAATAAAATCAGGATTTGATTCTGCCATAATCCGAAGCCGTTCCCCAGTGATGGAAGTACGGTCACGGCTGAATTCTTCCGTTACCGGGGCAGAAGGCTCTCCTATTCCAGAATTTGGTTGAGAACTTTTTGCTGCGGCGTGAATCGTGGAGGTCAGGAAAGGTTGTGCCTGATTCAATAAGCTTGAAATCGAAATGGTGGATCTACTTGTATTATTTGTGTATTTTTGTGAACTTGTAATGCCTATTACGGTTCCTTTGTCCGGAATAGAAGTGCTCTGATTTACTGCATAAGTTTCGGTTGCATTTTTTATCTGTATAGGTAGCGGGTTTTCCATCAAAGTTCCTAAATTTTCAAAGTATGCGATATGGTTGGAAACCGGAGCGGGCGATGCCGAAGCTTCGGATGGAGAGGAAGAAGGCGGTGCCGGTTTTACGGATGGAAGCAGTAAAGGGATTTTTGTAGGAGTAGCTGCAGGGGTATGTGTAGGGGTAGCTATAGGAAGTCTGGTAGGTGTAGGTGTCTTAGGGATGATTTGAAGAATATCCTCACTTGGATTGGATTCAAAGTCTCCTCCGTCGCGGTCGCCCCCAATGGTTGTACTTATTATTGGTTCACTTTGTTTTTGAATACAGATGATATTAGAAATCTGTCCCTCATTTTCAAATTTATAATAGTAGTATATATTCTCTTTAAATTGACTGGAAGGAAATTGGATGGCATCAGGATATACCTTGATTTGCTCTGAAGAGTCTTTTGTTTCCCAATTAGAACAGGACAGTTCATCAAATGAAAGTAATTCCTTTGATTCAAAAAACGAATAGGTTATCGTATGGTAATTTGTAAACGGATATATAAAACTTAAGGTAATACAGTCAGTTGAGGTATATGTTTGAAATACCTCAAATTCGGAAGTGTCAGCAACGCAGACAGGTATTGTGTAATGCTCCTGATAGCAGTCTGCCAATACATAATTGTCGGTGTCATAAGAAAGGTGCAAATCAATCTTATAATGCCCTTTTTTTTGGATATCTACATCTGAATCGTCCAAAGTAAGTTCTATTATTGTACCGGTATCACTGCTTGTGTTAACTGCCATAAGGGTGGTAGGGAAGTCACACATATCTGATTCAAAAAGGTCTGAACCGATTTCGTATATAAGCGGTGTGGTAAAGAAGTTCAAATCATAAATCAGGTCAATCATAATTTTGCTGGAGTCAGCTTTTGCCGATGGGACATCCGATATTAACAAGAGGCTGATCGAAAAAAGCAGGAAATATATATATAGTTTCTTTTGTTTCATTTTACAGGTGCTCCCTTTATTGGTTTTTGTTAATGTTATAATTTAAAAATTCTTTTTTTGCTTCCGGCATTTTTCGTCGGCTGATTGGTACAACTTCATGATTTTCAAGAATAAAGTGTTCTTTTGTTATTTTTGAAACATAATCCATATTGACAATAAAGCCTTTGGAAGGACTATAAAAACGTGAATCGCTCATTAGCGGTTCAACTGTTTTCATAAAATTGATTCCAGAGGATTGGCTCAAGACCTTATTTTGCAGATGAACTTCTGTTGTCCTTAAAACAGATGAGACATAATAAATTTTCGGATACGGAATATATACAGGTG
>CATZVV010000062.1 GCA_958425285.1 uncultured Lachnoclostridium sp.
ATGGGCAGTTCCAAAGTGGCAGTAGGAGTGCGGAAAGACCTCTTTTGTCATATTGAGCGGCTATCACTTCGTTTTTTTCAGAAAAACAATACCGGTGAACTAATGGCAAGGGTAAAAGATGATGTAGACCGACTGTGGAATCTGACAAGTTATGTCAGTATGTTAGTGATAGAAGTTGTCATTCATTGTAGTTTTGTATTATTTTGTATGTTTCAGCTCAACTGGGCATTGACAATTGTGCCGCTTTTGATTGTACCAGCAGTTGCGGTTATGGCAATACGTATGGAGAAGAAACTGGATGCTACATATGGTGACATTAGCGAAGAAAATGCTATTTTAAATACGATTGCACAGGAAAATCTGGGAGGTGTACGGACCGTTAAATCTTTTGCCAGAGAGGATTACGAGATTCAAAAGTTTGGGAAAAGCAATCATAAATACATGCAGAAAAACCTTGAGATGGTACGTACCGTATCAAATTATTATCCGACGATTCAGTTTTGTACAAGAACATTGCTTGTACTCGTTGTTGTTATAGGCGGTATTTTAACAGTTTATGGGAAAATTACACTTGGCTCCCTAGGTGCGTTTATTGAATACACCAATAATCTTGTCTGGCCGTTGGAAATTATCGGGTGGCTTGTGAAGGATGTAGCGGCGGCAATTGCTTCAGATAAAAAAATCAGAAAAATATTAGAAGAAGATTCGGAGGTAAAGGAGGTCCAAACTCCGGTTCGTATGGGACGGGCAAAGGGAAATATTTCATTTAGGCAT
The DNA here is from genome assembly GCA_958425285.1 of uncultured Lachnoclostridium sp. Classification (GTDB taxonomy): domain Bacteria; phylum Bacillota; class Clostridia; order Lachnospirales; family Lachnospiraceae; genus UBA933. Next base: position 775 of record CATZVV010000062.1, read on the forward strand.
GTTAGTTTTTCAAGAAAAAAGGAACACATAATCCAAGATATCAGTTTTTCAGTACAGGAAGGCAGGACACTCGGGATTATGGGCGCGACAGGTTCCGGTAAAAGTACAATTATTGAACTTTTGGAACGGTTTTATGATCCGGAGGAGGGAGAAATCCAGTTGGATGGAATTGATATACGGAAACTTTCATTGGCTGAACTTAGGGAAAATATTTCACTTGTTATGCAGGATGTCTTTCTTTTTTCTGATACGATTGAAGAAAATATCCAGATGGGTTCTGCATATGATATCAGCAGTGAGGAGATACGATATTTTGCAGGCATTGCACATGCAAGTGGTTTTGTAGAGAAAATGGAAGAAGGATACCAGACAGTGATTGGGGAACGGGGGATTGGTTTGTCAGGAGGACAGAAACAAAGAATTAGTATTGCGCGTGCTCTGGCAAAAAAGGCTCCAGTACTGATTTTGGATGATTCTACATCGGCACTTGATATGGAGACGGAAAAGAAAATTCAAAAGGAATTGGCTGCAATGACGGATACGACAAAAATTATTATCGCACATCGGATTTCTGCCGTCCGTGATGCGGATGAAATTATTATCTTGCGGGATGGAAGAATTGCAGAGCGTGGGACACATGAAGAATTGTTAAAAAAACGCGGGCTGTATTATGAAACGTATGAGGTTCAATATGGCTAACAAATACGCATGGAAAGAGAGAGGAATATGGAAGTGAATACAATTAAGCAGGATGAAGAATTGATGATCCAGTCAAAGAAAAAGACGATTGCAAGACTGCTTATATATTTGTTGGATTATAAAAAAAAGATTATGCTTGTGCTCCTTTTAATGGCGGGTTCGATTGCCATTATTACAGTAAATCCGTTAATGATTGAGTATATGATTAACCAATGTATTCGGGAGAAGAATATCGCTGTATTGATAGGAATGGCAGGCATTATGATGGTAATGAATCTGATTCTTATTTTCTTTGTAAAAAAGAGAATGCGCGTAATGGGGGAAGTGTCAAATGACATTTTGATGAAAATAAGGGGACAGTTATATACCCATTTACAAACACTTAGTATCGCATTTTTTGACAGTCGCCCTACCGGAAAATTATTGGCACGTGTAATTGGAGATGTGAATTCTTTGCGGGATGTATTAGAGGATAGTGTTGTGACTTTAATTCCAGAATTACTGACTATTATCGTGGTTGCTGTTATTATGTTAGTGAAAAATGCAATGTTGGCAGCAGCCGTGTTCATTACTTTGCCATTTTTAATTTTGGGAATGGGCATGATTGAGCATTTTGCACATTTGCGGTGGCAGATTCACCGGAAAAAGTGTTCGAATGTAAATGCATACGTTCATGAAAATTTTTCGGGAATAAGAGTTGTACAAAGCTTTACATCCGAAGAAAAGTCAATGAAAGATTTTGATCAGCTGCTTCTTGAGCAGAGAAATTCTTTTTTGAATGCAGTTGTAATACAGGATGCCTTTGGATCGGTTATTGATTTTAGCTGGGCACTTGGAGCAATTTTGCTGTATTATATCGGAATAAAGATTTTGGGAACCGGAATGGTTGGTGTTGGAACCTTTTTAGCTTTTTCTACATATCTTGGTATGTTTTGGGCTCCCATTAATAATATCGGAAATTTTTATAACAAGTTGGTGACAAATATATCGGCAGCAGAGCGTATTTTCGAGGTTATGGACCAGAAACCGGATATTGAGGACTTTGATGGTGCAAAAAAATTGGGAAAGATTCAAGGAAATGTAAAATTTGATCACGTCACGTTTGCTTATAAAGGCGATAAGCCGGTTCTTGAAGATGTTAGTTTTGAAGTGAAAGCGGGTGAAACCATTGCGCTGGTAGGAGAAACAGGAGCTGGTAAGTCAACCATTGCAAATCTCATTAGTCGTTTTTATGATGTTCAAAGCGGAAGAATATGGATTGAAAAGCATGAGATACGGGAGATAACAATGAAGAGTCTGCGCTCGCAAATGGGTGTTATGACGCAGGACAATTTCCTTTTTTCCGGCACTGTCAGAGATAATATACGTTATGGAAAACTAGATGCCTCTGATGAAGAAATTGAAATAGCGGCAAAAGCAGTATGTGCACATGAGTTTATTATGAATCTGGAGCACGGATATGATACAGAAATAAGTGAACGTGGAACAAGACTTTCTACCGGGCAGAAGCAGCTTCTTGCCTTTGCCAGAACAATGGTTGCAGCCCCGCGTATACTGATTTTGGACGAGGCAACCTCTAATATTGATACAAAGACAGAGCAGCTTGTACAAAAGGGGATACAATCCCTTTTAAAAGGAAGGACATCCTTCATTGTTGCCCATCGTCTTTCTACCATTCGGAAGGCAGATCGCATTTTTGTAATACAGAATGGAGGCATTGTGGAGGAAGGAAACCATGAAACACTGATGAAGAAACAAGGAATTTATTATCAATTACAAATAGTGGCTTCGGATGTGCAGGAGGAAAGAGGTAAACATTGCGTTCGGTGAATAATTGTTATATAATGCTCATTAGAAGAAAATAGGTGCGAAGTGTGTACATGATGAAAGGAAAAATTATGAGTATCCGATACTATGAAGAAGAACAGGTTTTTCATATAAAAAGTGAAAATACATCATATTTAATTGGTATTGCAGATGAAAAGTATGTAGGACATATGTATTATGGCAGGAAGCTTGACGAACAGGATATACCATATCTTTTGAATCTGCAGAGAGGCAATTATCTGCCAAAGGATTTGAAGAGAGAAAAGGTGGCTTTTGAAGACACTTTCCCATGGGAGTTTGGGTGCCCGGGTCTGGGCGATTTTCATGAGCATTGTATTGAGGTTTACGATTTGGATGGGAATCAGGCACTGGAATTTTTCTATCAGGGATATCAGATTTATGAAGGGAAAAAAGCACTCCCGGGCTTGCCAGGGTTATTTGGTTCTCAGAAGGATTGTCAGACGTTGGAATTGACAATGATAGAGTATCATCTAGGACTTGAATTGACATTGGTATATACTGTATTTCCAGAGGTTGATGTGATTTCACGCTACACTCGTGTGAAGAATGTTGGAGATGAAACACTTGCGCTGGGGCGGCTGTTCTCACTTTGCTTTGATTTACGTAATCCAGAGGAATATGATTGGATTACTCTTCATGGGGCATGGGGGAGAGAGCGTGCAGTGGAACGGCGTGGAATTGCCTATGGAAAGCAGAATGTTAGTTCTGTGCGTGGAGTAAGCAGTCACCAGCTAAATCCATTTATGGCAATTGTGGAAAAAAATGCAACGGAAGACTTTGGTGAGGTATATGGATTTAATTTTGTATATTCCGGTAATTTTATGGCACAGGTGGAGAAAGATCAATTTTCACATTTACGTGCAGTCATGGGGATTCATCCATATCAATTTGCATGGGAACTGGGACCGGATGCAGAGTTTGTAGCACCTGAAGTTACGATGACTTTTTCTGCAGGGGGAATTGGACAGATGTCCAGAAATTTCCATGATTGTTACCGAAGGCATCTGATTCGGGGGAAATATGCACATCAGAAAAGACCGGTACTTATTAACAACTGGGAAGCGACTTACTTTGATTTTAATACAGATAAACTGATTTCTATTGCCAGTGAGGCAGCGAAGGCCGGAATTGAGATGCTTGTAATGGATGATGGATGGTTTGGCAAAAGGAATTCGGATGATAATTCACTTGGTGACTGGTTTGTCAATGAGGAAAAACTGCCGGGGGGATTAGCTGAATTGGTAGACAAGGTAAATGAATTAGGTATGAAATTTGGCATTTGGATGGAACCGGAAATGGTAAATCCGGATTCAAAATTGTACCTGGCACATTCAGACTGGGCATTGCAGTCTACGAGAGTAGAAAGTAGCTTGTCAAGGAATCAGCTTGTATTAGATTTTTCAAGAAAAGAAGTACGGGACGGCATTTATGAACAAATCCGAACTGTTCTAAAAAGCGCAAATATAGAATATGTAAAATGGGATATGAATCGCTCACTGACGAATGTGGCAAGTCGGACGACAGCAAGCGGTGAATTATATCATCGCTATATGCTTGGTGTTTATGAACTACAGGAGCGTTTAATTACAGATTTTCCGGACTTGCTTTTGGAAAATTGCTCCAGTGGAGGGGGCAGATACGATGCCGGAATGCTATACTATAGTCCTCAAATTTGGTGTTCGGACTGTACAGATGCGATTGAACGTTTGGAAATCCAATGGGGAACGGCAATGGTCTATCCACTGTCTACAATGGGCGCACATGTAAGTGATTGTCCGAACCATGCTACTGGCAGGACAACATCTTTTGCAACGAGGGGGCAAGTAGCTTTGGCGGGAACCTTTGGATATGAATTGGATGTAACAAAAATTGCACCAGAACAGCGAGAACAGATCAAGGGACAAGTTAAGTTGTATCATAAATATAATAACTTAATTCGCGAGGGAGATTATTACCGTATTGCATCAACTGCTGATGGGAAAGATTACGATTGCTATATGGTTGTGTCAAAGGATAAGAAGCAGGCAGTAGTTTCGTTCGTCCGGATTTTAAATCATTTGAGTCGCTTTCATCAGAAGATTCGGTTGAAAGGTTTGGATGAAGGCATGCGGTATCATAGAGCAGATACAAATGAGGTATATTATGGAAGTACTTATATGAATGCCGGAATTGAAATCTCCGGAGCGGATGGAGACTTTGCCGGGCAATTGATTCATTTGACGGCAGAAGCTTAGGAGGAGCTTTATATGAAAGTGGGATTGTATTTTCACGCAGGAAGTAAAAACCATGGCTGTGAGGCGTTAGTACGGTCAACTGTAAAAATATTGGGAGGAAAAGATTGTACTTTATATTCAATCCGACAACAGGATGATTTAGCATATCATTTGGATGAATGCTGTATAGTGGAAAAAAACTGGTTGCCCAGGAGAAATTTTTTTTCATGGATTTTTTTAAGTGTGTTTGGGAAGATTGGATGGATTCGCGAAGAAGAAAAGCAGCATTATTACACACTTCATAACAGTGCAGATGTTATGCTCTCGATCGGTGGAGATAATTATTGCTATTCCGGACAGCCGCGCCAACTTGCCTACCTAAATAAGAAATTAAAGGAAAAGGGTAAAAAAACGGTGCTTTGGGGCTGTTCCATTGAACCTGCACTGTTAAAAAATCAGAATATTGTAGAGGATTTAAAGCGGTATGACCGAATTACCGTTAGAGAGAGTATAACGCGGGAGGCATTAGCGTATGCCGGAGTGAATGAAAACGTGAGACAGTATGCAGATCCGGCTTTTTGTTTGGAACAAATTTGTTTGCCATTACCAGAAAAGTTTGAAGAAGGGAATACGATAGGGATTAATGTAAGTCCGCTTATTTGTCGTTACGAGAAAAAAAATGGTGCTGTTTTGGAAAATTATCGTAATTTGATTCGTTACATTATACAGGAAACCGATAATCATATAGCGTAAATTCCAAACGGTGTAGTGGAAGGAAATGATGATCGGGAAGTTTTGTCCCAATTGTATCATGAATTTGAGAGTACAGGGAGGGTGATTTTAATAGACGATATGGGATGCCGGGAGTTAAAAGGAGTGATTTCCCGCTGTCGGTTATTTGTTGGTGCCAGAACTCATGCTACAATAGCAGCTTATTCAACCTGTGTACCAACGTTGGTAGTAGGGTATTCCGTAAAGGCAAGGGGCATTGCAAAAGATTTGTTTGGGACAGAAGAGCATTATGTGTTGCCGGTTCAAAACTTAAAGGAACCAAAGGATTTAGTAAAAGAGTTTGAATGGCTGTTAACTCATGAGGAAGAGATTCGTGATCAGTTGAAAGAAACTATACCTGATTATATAGAGAGTGCGATGACTGCAGGTTGTGAGCTTAAAGAAATAGTATAGTCTTAAAGTTAGGCTAGGAAATATGGAGAGTAAAGTGAAAGAACGCAAACAGTTAAAAGCAGGTGTAATTTTATCGTATGGAAATGTGTTGCTGCATAATATTATTTCTATTATTTATACCCCTGTTATGCTGAGAATTTTAGGAAAAAGTGAATATGGGTTATACCAATTGGTTTTTTCTGTAGTAAGTTATTTGGGACTGTTGAATTTTGGATTTGGCAGCACTTATGTGCGATTTCATGCCAAACATCAGGTAGAAAATGATGAAGATGGAATTGCCAGGCTGAATGGTATGTTTATGACAATTTTTCTTGTGTTAGGATTAATCAGTCTTTTGGCTGGAAGTGTGCTTGTGGTTTGCGTGGAAGATATTTTTCATCAAAGTCTCACTTCCAGTGAGATTCAGACAGCAAGAATTTTAATGGTTCTTATGGTATTTAATTTGGCAATTTCATTTCCAATTAGTGTATTTGATTCATTTATAACGGCAAAGGAACAGTACTTTTTTCAGCGTATGATAACGGTTTTACAAACAATTTTAAATCCGTTTTTGACATTACCGCTTTTACTGCTTGGCTATAAATCGGTCAGTCTTGTTGTAATTACGACACTGCTAACGGCGGCAAAACTTATTATGAATATGTGGTTTTGTTTTCGAAAACTGCATATGAAATTTGATTTCAGGCATTTTAATCTAAGGTATTTAAAGGAGATATGGGTATTTTCCTTTTACATTTTTTTAAATATGATTGTGGATCAGATTAACTGGAGTGTTGACAAATTTTTGATTGGAAAAATGATTGGAACGGTAGCTGTTGCGGTATATTCTATTGGAGGGCAGATGAATACGTATTTTATGAACTTTTCTACTTCGATTTCATCTGTTTTTATTCCACGTGTAAACCGGTTGGTTTCGGCAAAGCGGGGTGATCGTGAATTGACAGAATTGTTTACTAAAGTAGGTCGTATTCAGTTTTTGGTTTTATCTCTTGTACTGAGTGGATTTATCTTATTCGGTCAGTATTTTATAAGTGCTTGGGCCGGAGAGGGATATGAATCTGCTTATCTGATTTCCCTTGTTTTGATTATTCCGGTTACTGTACCGTTAATTCAGAACATCGGAGTGGAGATACAGAGGGCGAAAAATCTGCATAAATTTCGTTCTGTCGTTTATTTGCTTATTGCATTCGGAAATATTTGTATCAGTGTCCCATTGATTCGTCTTTGGGGTGAATTTGGTGCAGCGGTCGGAACGGCTTGTTCTTTAATTGCAGGTAATATTATTGTAATGAATATTTATTATCAGAAACGGGTAGGTTTGGATATGTTTTATTTTTGGAAACAAATTGCAAATATTCTTCCGGGTATGATCCTACCGGCAGCTGTTGGTATGTTATATCGGATTTTGGTTGGTCCGCTTAGTCTTATTACATTTTTGGTCGGGGTGGCCCTTTATATAATCGTTTTTTCTATTTCTATGTGGCTATTTGGAATGAATCAGGAGGAAAAAGTACTGGTACGCAGTATAATTCCTGGGATAAAGGAGTAATATGCAGAGTATTTTAGACTTTATTGGAAAGAAAAACTGTGTTGGCTGTAGTGCCTGTGTTAATATATGTCCAAAACATTGTCTGAAAATGGGACCGGATGAAGAGGGATTCCTATATCCCATTCTTGACGCAGAAAGATGTGTTAACTGTCAAAAGTGTTATCATGTTTGCCCGGAAAACAAATATGAGGTTTACGAAGGAGTACATGAGCCAAGTGTTTATGCGGCAAAGGCAAAAGGCAAGGTTCGTGAGGAAAGTTCATCGGGGGGGATTTTTTCTCTTTTGGCAGAGACTGTTCTAGCGGATGGAGGAGTTGTTT
>CATZVV010000063.1 GCA_958425285.1 uncultured Lachnoclostridium sp.
CTTTTCTGCATATAAAAACGGATCATTTCCACGTACAATGCCCCACTCCATTAATAAACACGCTGCCCCTGTAACAAAAGGTGCTGCCATTGAAGTTCCGCTATACACACTGTAACCGCCTCCTACTGACGTGGAAAGAATATTTACACCCGGCGCTACTAAATCTGGCTTTTGTCCCCCTAAACTTGTGGGTCCCCGCCCTGAAAAGGTGGCAAGTGTATCTGTTCTTCCATCATACGCACCCACAGAAATTACATTTAATGCCGTAGACGGAATTGTCAAAGTGATCACTTCCGAAGGTACAAGAAAACCTGTATCCGGACCATACTGGCTTCCGGCAGGCATCCACATTTCATAATTCCCCTGAACTAACCTCTCTGGTTCAATAATAAACTTCCATACACCACTCGTAACATATTGTTGGTTTGGTCCAGGTATCATCTCGAGATAAATTTCCTGCTGTACACTATAAGGAGATGGTTCACCAAAAAGCCACAGAAGCTCTGTTCCATCCATTTCCTGCTGATAAACTCCGATGTTATCCTCGGACAGCACAATACGATGCCCGGACGGACTTACCAATGTAATAGTATAGATGTCACAATAACACTTCCAAATTTGTATACTCAAATTAGATATTGAATTTCCCACAGAGAACTCAACCATATGACCCTCTCCTATCTGAAGCCTGCCTGCCGCATGTCGGTTCTTGGCTCCCTCATTCCCAGTCGCAACGGCAATTACAGTACGGCCAATTCCTGCTGCATTGTCCAAATAAGTCTCCAATAATGAACCTCCGTCATGGGAGCCATAATTATTGCCAAAGCTGATATTAATAGCAATCGGCTTCTGATATTGAATTCCCTTCCTTACACAATAATCCACACCTCGCATCAATTCTGTTGTCCGCGGGAAACCAGTTGCAGACTGACCTTGCATTTTGACCACAATTAAATCTGCCCTAGGTGCAACTCCCCTATTAATTCCATTACTAGCCCGGCCATTTCCTGCTGCAATACCAAGCACATGAGTTCCATGTCCGGATACATCACGACTTGGTATAATGGCGGATTGCCCTACCGGGCTTTCCGTCTGTAAGGCCTCATTAATTTGTTCAGCCGTATATACCGTATCATTTTCCTGATCCCATAATTCCAAAATTCTAGTCGTTCCATCTTCATTTCTAAAATCCGGATGTGTATAATCCACTCCACTATCAATACAAGCCACAATTGTCCCTGTACCGTCAAGTGAAAGCGGAGGATTTTGTACAGAAGGAACACAAGAAGCATATAAGCTCTCATACAATTCAAAATAAAGCTGTTTCGGTTTTTCTATATATTCCACTTCAGGTAAATCCGCAAGCCAGCCAATGCGTTCTTCCGTAATATAAACAATGGCATACCCTCCAAGCAATTCATAAACACGGAAACCAGCCTCTCGTATCATATCCAGATTTCCCGAATACTTAATAATCAACTCCCACAACCCCGACCTTTCATCGTAGCCTACCCCCAAATCTGTTGTACGCTCGCGTTCATCCGGGGGAACTCCCAATGCCAGATTAAGTGTATTGTCCAGTTTCTGATCCATTCTGATCTCCATTCTGGAGTATTTATTATATCATATGCATTTTCAGAATAAATCAATCACAAGGGGCTGCACCTAATTAAATTTTTCTGTTTTCCATAAGCCATCTGGCAACTGCATCTTCATTATTTCCGGCAATCACCCCCGTAGCTTCCTTCTTTAATCGTTTATCTGCATTCGAAACAGCATAACATTCATTAGAAATTTGAAACATTGTGCAATCATTTATGGCATCCCCAAATGAAATAACCCGGTCGCACCCAAGAATCTGCTTTAACTGACAAACTGCATTCGCTTTCGAAGCTGAATGTGGCAAAATCTCAAGCCACTGTCTACCGCTATAAATATCTTTATCATAAATACAGTTATACTCATCCTTTAATTGCTGCCAGGCAGAATACAATTTTTCCTCTTCATCAATACAGGTAAGATAAAAAACCCTTCCCTCATATAACCTTTGCTCATCTGTCAACGGATTTTCCCGCACATCTCCCTTTCTACTATTCAAAAAAAGTTGCATTTGAGAATTAATCCTCTTCTTAAAAAAAGAAAATTTTTCTTTTCCTTGCAAAGAATAAACAATGGGAGAAATGTTGTAGGCATTCAAAACACCTTTAATCTGTTGGATTTGTTGTGTAGAAAAAATATTAGAAACCATTCGCATTCCAGTTTTCCGGTCAATGATAAAGGTTCCATTATATACAATCGCAGGCACATCTGCAATCAGACTGCCTGCAACCTTTTCTGCTGTAATAAAAGAACGGGCTGTGGCATATGAAAAAAGCATTCCCTGCTTTACCAGCCGATTGATTACATTCTTTGTAAAGGACGTCATCTCCTGCCTTTCATTTAATAATGTCCCATCCAAGTCTGATACATAGAGTATTTTTTCCATAAACGTAATAACCTCCTTCCCATTCATTTCGAATCATAACATAAAAAGGGTGCTTTCTCAACATGATACCATATAGAATATTCCTCACTTGACAAATGTCTAACTTTGCCCCTATAATCTTTTGTAAATCATTAAAAGGAAGGTAAACTTGAACTTTCTGATACGTTGAAAAAGGAGGAATCTGGACATGTTAAAAAATATTGTACTAATCGGTATGCCTGGTGTCGGAAAAAGCACTATAGGGGTCGTATTAGCTAAAGTTCTTGGCTTTGAATTTTTGGATTCAGATTTATTAATCCAAAAATGGGAAAAACGACGTCTGCCAGAAATTATTGAATCAGAAGGAATCCCTGGATTTATTGAAATCGAAAATCGAATCAACGCTTCTATTAATGTGGAAAACTTTATTATTGCAACCGGTGGAAGTGCTGTCTATGGGAAAGAAGCTATGGAGCATTTTAAGCAGATCGGAACCATTGTTTATCTAAAGGTAAGTTATGAAACATTACAAAGCCGTCTGGGAGATTTAAAAAATCGGGGAGTTGTTATGAAAAATGGTCTCACACTTAGAGATTTGTATAAAGAAAGGTGTCCTCTCTACGAACAATATGCTGATCTTGTCATAGATGAAGAACACCTCGATATACGCGCTACGGTAGAACAGATTGTAAGCCAATTAAATTAGTACACTCATGGTCTCAAGTCCACCAGTGTTACAAAATACTAGCTACTAGCTTTCATTTGGGACAAACTGACTCTGGTACAGATTTGAGTAAAAACCTCCCTTCTCGAGTAATTCTTCATGTGTTCCCTGTTCTATAATGTGTCCCTCATTCATAACCAGAATAACATCTGCCTCCTGTATTGTTGAGAGACGATGAGCAACAATAAAACTGGTGCGGCCAGAGAGCATCTTTTCAAAGGCACGCTGGATTCGTATCTCTGTTCTCGTATCAATAGACGAAGTTGCTTCATCCAGAATCAGCATTGGCGGAAGTGAAAGCATCACTCTTGCAATACATAGAAGCTGTTTCTGCCCTGCCGATAAATTTCCTCCGGCTTCTGACAAAACAGTATCATAGCCATTTGGCAAACGCTTAATAAAGCTATGAGCATGAGCAGACTTAGCTGCCTGTGTAATTTCCTCTCTGGTTGCTCCCGGTTTCCCATAAGCAATATTTTCTGCAACTGTTGCACTCTTAAGCCATGTCTCCTGCAACACCATACCATATGAATTTCTCAGACTGCTTCTAGTAATGTTTTTAATTGGAATACCACTTACACATATTTCACCTTGATTTACATCATAAAACCTCATTAAGAGGTTAATAATCGTTGTTTTTCCACACCCGGTAGGACCAACAATTGCCACACGCTGCCCAGATTGAACTGCCAGATTCAAACCTTCAATTAAATGTTTTTCTTTATCGTATGAAAAAGAAACATGAGATAAAGAAACTCTCCCATCTGTATTACCTTCATTCAAAACAATCGCATCTTGTCGTTCTTCTGCTTCAGGCTCTGTATCAATTAATTCAAATACTCGTCCCGCAGATGCAATTGCATTTTGTAATTCTGTAACAACGCCTGATATTTCATTAAATGGTTTTGTATACTGATTGGCATATGACAAAAAGCAAGACAGCTGACCAACTGTAATCAACCCTCTCATTGCCATAATAGCACCCAAAATTCCGACTCCTGCATAAACAAGTCCATTTACAAATCGCGTTGTAGGATTCGTAATGGAAGAAAAGAAGATTGCCTTCAAACTGCATCCCTTTAACTCCTCATTTACCTTTCGGAAACGATCCTCCGACCTTTCTTCATAAGAAAATGCCTTTACAATTTTTTGATTTCCAACCAGCTCATTATCAAGAGAAGTCATCTCTCCCCTTGTTTCCGACTGAAGCTTAAACATACGGTATGTCCGTTTTGCTACAAATCCAGCTACAAAAAGAGATAGCGGAGTAATAACAACTACAAGAATAGTAATTGAAAAATTGATTGCCAACATAAAAATCAATGTTCCAATAATCGTAATGACACCAGTAAAAAATTGCGAAAAGCCCATTAGAAGTCCATCTGCAAATTGATCCACATCATTAATAATCCGGCTTATTAGTTCCCCATGCGGTTTACTATCAATGACACGAATCGGCATCTGTTCCAGCTTTGCAAATGCCTGCATACGAATGTCTCTGACCGTATGATACGTAATTCTATTATTACAAATCGACATCGCCCATTGCGCAACTGCAGTCAGTAATACAATAACCGCAATTTTTACTATACAGTACAGAAGGCTCCCGAAGTCCACCTTTCCGGGCGAAACCACATAATCTATCCCTTTGCCGATCAAAATTGGTACATATAAGGTAAGAGCTACCGTAACTGTCGCAAAAATCAAAGATAAAATCAGGTATCCTTTATATACAGAAACCACTTCTAAAATTCTCTTTCTAACCTCTTTACTTCCCATTGTCTGCCACCTCACTTTTTTTCCACTGTGAAAGACAAATTTCCTCATATACCGCACAATTTTCCATCAACTGTTCATGAGTCCCAGTTCCAACAATTTCACCATCATCCAAAACAATAATCTGATTCGCATTTTTGATAGCAGATGCCCGCTGAGAAACGAAAAACACCGTCATTCCCGAAGTATCCTTACCGATAGCACGCCCCAAAGCTGCATCTGTTGCAAAGTCCAAAGCCGAAGCACTATCATCTAAAATCAAAATTTCAGGTTCTGAAACAAGTGCTCTGGCAATTGTTAATCTTTGTTTTTGCCCGCCAGATAGATTTTTTCATCCCTGTGTAATAAGAAAATCTAGCCACTCTCCCTTCTGTTCTACAAAATTGATTGCCTGAGCTGTCTTTAATGCCGCATAAATCTGTTCATCCGTTGCTTCTTCATTCCCCCACTTCATATTATCTCTAAGCGTTCCCAAAAACAAGACTGCCTGCTGGGGAACAATACTAATCTTGTGACTAAATACCTCCCGGGTTCCCCCAGTCACATTATAAAACCCGGCAATCAAGTGAACAAGAGTACTTTTTCCCGAGCCGGTACCACCGATGATTCCAACGGTTTCCCCCCGCCTCACTTGCAGATTGATTTTTGACAAAGCATTTTCTCTAGAACCATTATAAGTAAAATCTACATTTTTCAACTGCACCATCATTTCAGGTGAATCGGAAGCCTTTCGTTTTGTCTCTCCTTCAGTTACCGTCGGCTGTATTTCAAACACTTCATTAACACGCGCTGCTGTAGCAACACCTTTCATAAAATTAATAATTAAATTGGCAAAGGCAACAAGCGCAATCAAAATCTGCGTCATATAATTCACAAGAGCGATTAATTCTCCCTGTGTAATCCCACCCGCATTTACTGTTTTTCCTCCAAACCAAAGGACAATAATAATCGCCACATTCACAATAATATATGTGAAGGGATTTAAAAGTGCAGAAATCTTTCCCACAAACAACTGAAGTCCTTTTAATCTTTCATTCTGTTCCTTAAATTGGGCTTCTTCCTCCGCCTGCTTTGAAAAAGCTCGGACAACACGCACACCCGTTAGATTTTCACGTGTTGTAAGCATAACCCGTTCCAATTCTCTTTGAACCTTTTTATAAAGTGGAATGCTATAGCCCATAATTCCAAATATAACGAGGGAAAGTGCCGGAACAAGAACAACAAAAATAAAGGCCAATTTGACATCAATCGTGAATGCCATAATAACTGCTCCAATTACAATAAACGGGGAGCGCAAAAACAATCTAAGTGCCAAATTTACTGCCGTCTGCGTTTGATTAATATCATTGGTAATCCGGGTTACAAGGGCAGAGGTTCCTATCGTATCCAATTCCTGATAAGAGAACTGATTAATATGTTTATACATGTCATTACGTAGTTCCGTTCCAAAACCAACCGCTGCCTTTGCCGCAAAATACTGTGCTGTCAGTGAGCAGGTCAATCCAAGAATTCCAAGCAAAACAAGGATTCCTCCCATTTTCAGAATATAGGAAACATCTTTGTTGTAAATACCAATATCTACAATCTTTGCCATCACAATTGGTACAAAAAGTTCAAAAATTGCCTCTGTCATTTTAAAAAGAGGTCCCAGAATACTTTCTTTTTTATAATGCCGCAAATAACGCAATAGCTTTCTCATAATTAACCTTTCACCTCAAACAAGACAGAATCCGACCTAAGCAGAATTCTGTCTTCGTAAGAGTCTGTTCTATTCCATAATATCTACATTTTCACCACGTAATATCTTATTAATGTTACGTACTGCACACATCTTTCCGCACATTGTACAGGTGTCTTCTTTTTCCGGTTTACTTTCTGCCCGATAACGTCTTGCCTTCTCCGGATCAATTGCTAAATCAAACTGTTTTTCCCAATCCAGATTACGGCGGGCTTCACTCATTTCATAATCCCAGTCTTTCGCTCCCGGGATTCCCTTTGCCACATCAGCTGCATGAGCTGCAATTTTTGAAGCAATGATTCCTTCTTTTACATCTTCAACAGTTGGAAGACGAAGATGCTCTGCCGGTGTCACATAGCAAAGGAAGGATGCACCATAGGTCGCTGCAATCGCACCTCCGATTGCACTTGTAATATGATCATACCCCGGAGCTACATCCGTAACAAGAGGTCCTAATACATAAAATGGTGCCCCTTTGCAAATTGTTTTCTGAATCTCCATATTGGCCTGAATCTGATTCAGTGGCATGTGTCCCGGTCCCTCAACCATAACCTGAACATCCTTTTCCCACGCTCTGCTTGTCAACTCCCCTAATGCAATCAATTCAGAAATCTGGGAAATATCACTTGCATCTTCAATACTTCCCGGACGGCAAGCATCACCCAGACTAATAGTAACATCATATTCCCGGCAGATTTCTAATATTTCATCATATCTTTCATAAAATGGATTTTCATTTCCTGTCAACTCCATCCATGCAAAAATAATGGACCCTCCTCGTGAAACAATATTTGTATGCCGCAAAGATTTCTTAAACCGTTCTGCAGTTGCACGATTAATTCCACAGTGAATCGTCATAAAATCCACTCCATCTTCTGCATGCATGCGCACAATATCGATCCATTCATCCGAAGTGATTAATTTAAGTGCCTTATTATAATACACTACTGCATCATAAATCGGTACGGTACCAAGTACAGCACTGCATTCTGCAGTTAGCTTACGACGGAATTTCTGAGTATCTCCATAGGAACTTAAATCCATTATAGCCTCTGCTCCCATGTCAATAGCCGCCTGAACCTTTTGCATCTCTACATCCAAATCCATACAATCCCGGCTTGTACCTAGATTGACATTGATTTTTGTTTTCAGCATGCTTCCTATTCCATATGGGGTAAGGCACTTATGGTTTTTATTCGCCGGAATTGCAACCTGTCCCTTTGCAACCAATTCTCTCAAATGATTAACATCCATGTTCTCATATTTACTGACTGCTTCCATTTCTTTTGTAATAATGCCCTTCCTGGCAGCATCCATTTGTGTCGTATATTCCATTTCTACCTCATTTCTATGGACCTTTGTCCACTTTTGTTTATTTTTGTACAAAATGCACTTTTTCATACGGATTCAAAAGATAAAACCTCTCAATCCTATATCGCAAAAAAACCTGCAAGATTAACCTGCAGGATACCAACGCATTATACATGACCTTATATCACTTCCTACGATGGCATTACCCATATCAGGTATACGGGTCGAAGGTCACACCTTCCTCTCAGCCTGTCTACAAGCCCCCCGGATATTACTAACAATATAACATACCTGTCTGGCAACGTCAATTGTTTCCATCCAATTCTTCATAATAAAAAGAGTGCTTCATCTGGTCTTCCCACTTATTTTAAAGATTACAGGGGCAGTTTACCTCCCCCTGTACCTTCTTCTTTTCTTCGCTAATACCATTCAATAGCATCTATCTAAAACGGGCTAACAGATGTTTACACCAATCACCATACTAATTATATTTTTTACGCTAACTATTTAGAGGTTTAATTCACAGCTTATCCCCTCATACCATTGGCTGCTTTCCATTCTTC
>CATZVV010000064.1 GCA_958425285.1 uncultured Lachnoclostridium sp.
CAGCTTCTTATATGCTCCTTCTGTTACGCTAAGCGGACGGTTATATTTTTCCTTTAGCCTTCCCGCAATAATCCCTACCAGACTTTCATGACAATCCTCCAACAAAACAATAAGAACTTTATGAACAAGAAGTCCCTGCTCCTGAATCAATTGAATTGCTTTTAAAGTGCCTTCCTCTGTCATTTGTTTTCGAAGATCATTGAGTTCTTTTAACTCAATTGCCACTCTTTCAGCTGTTTTCTCTCCTTCTGAATGCAATAACTGAAAAGCCAGATCAACCGTCTCTAACCTTCCGGATGCATTAAAACATGGACCAAGCACAAAACCAATATGATAAGAACAAATCTTTTTCTCTTCTAATCCCTGTGCCTTCATTAAAGCCCGTAAACCCAAGTTCTCTGTTTGTTGAATCCTGCTTAACCCCGCTTTTACCAAGAGTCTGTTTTCTCCTGTCAATTCCATTACATCCGCTATTGTCGCCATTGCTACAAAGGGGAGCAGACATTCTGCTTCCTCCCGCAAAATTCCAGCCTGCTCATACAGAGCAAGAACAAGCTGAAAGGCAACTCCTGCACCGCACAAACCTTGAAACGGATAAAAACAATCTTCCTGCTTCGGGTTAATAATTGCATCTGCCTCGGGCAGATGTTCCTGCACCTCATGATGGTCTGTTACAATTACCGAAAATCCCTGGTCTTTTGCATATCGAATTTCATCCACTGCTGCAATACCATTATCACACGTCAGTATAACCTGACATCCCTTTTCCTTTGCCTCATCTACAATTCTCTGATTTAAACCATACCCTTCAGCGATACGTTCAGGTGCAAATAATTCACTGCTAATACCCAGACGCATCAAGCCCTGTTCTAATATATATGCCGAAAAAATCCCATCACAATCAAAATCCGATGAAATTGCCACTTTTTCATCCCTATTGTCCATCAATAGCATTACAGCCCGGTTCATATCTTTCAATTTCCACGGCTCACTAATATCTTCCCATGTACCATTCAAATATTCATTTATTTTATACTCGGTCTCAATTCCCCGGTTTACCATTAAACGTATAACCAGTGGATCAACTCCGTATTTTTTTGACAGTAAATTAAAATCTGCCTTTTTCATCCTCTGCATCCATTTTGTATTCATTTTAATCCCCATTCCTCATTGCTTATAAGTTACATTATAGCGGTTACTGCTTTGTTTTCCAACTCTTTTTAGGGAAATGTTGATTTTCTTTTGTTTTTCTATTATGATATTTGTATGCAACATTCAGCTATACTGAACCATAACAATGTAGTAATAAGGAGGATATTACTTGAAATGAAGTGGATAAAATTTTCATTGGAAACAACAACAGAGGCTGTTGATATTTTAAGTTATGAACTAGATGCGATAGGGGTGGAAGGTATTGAAATTGAAGATAAGCTTCCTTTGACCGAGTCTGAAAAGGAACAAATGTATGTCGATATTTTGCCGGATCCGGAAGATAATGATGGCTCAGCCACCATACACTTTTACCTAAATCCGGACTGCAACCGGGAAGAAATCATTTCAAGGGTTCAAACTATTTTTTCTGAGGTTTCTTCCTACTGTGACATTGGGAAAGGAACTATTCAGATTTCTGAGACTGAAGATAAAGACTGGCTGAATAATTGGAAGCAATTTTTCAAACCATTCCGTGCTGCTGAAAATATCGTGATTAAACCAACATGGGAAGATTATACACCAGAAAACGATTCCGATATTCTGATTGAGATCGATCCCGGAATTGCCTTTGGAACAGGCTCTCATGAAACAACAAAGTTATGTATTCAAGCCCTTCGAAAATATACAAAGAAGGGAATCCATTTGTTAGATGTAGGCTGCGGAAGCGGTATTTTGTCTATTGCCGGTATCCGGCTTGGCGCCGAGCAAGCAACCGCTATTGATATTGATGACATAGCGGTAAAAGTCGCGGCGGAAAACAGAACAGTCAATCACATCCCACCAGAAAGGATTCGAGTACTTTCAGGGAATCTAATAACGGATAAAAAGCTTCAAAAGGATACTGGCTTTGAATGCTTTGACATCGTGGTGGCAAATATACTCGCAGATGTCATCATCCCACTTTCTAATATTATCCGCCCCCACATAAAAGGGGACGGGCTTTTTATTACTTCCGGCATTATAAACACAAAGGAGGAAGAAGTCCGGCAGGCACTGTTAGCAAATGGATTTGAAATTTTGGAAGTAAATTATTTAAAGGAATGGGTTTGTTTTATTGCAAAATAATGAGCCACCAAATCTATCAAGGAACACTTAATACCTGTATCAACTCAACACATTTGGTACCTTCGGTATATGCAATACTAGAACAAAATTAGAAATATCCTAACAAAAACAGAGAGAATCACTCTAGTTCAATTTTGAACTCAAACAATCCTCTCTGTTTGGGCTAGGATATTATTTTAATCAAAAAATTTATTAACTATTTTACGACTTTTTCTTTGCTTTTAATCCCCTGTTTTTATTCATCATATACCAAATTGTACCTGCCAGACATACGGATGAATATGCACCACAAACGATACCTACAATCAAAGGAATTGCAAACTGACGTACACTGTCTACGCCAAGAATCGCCAACATAAATATCATGATGAAGGTTGTAATGGAAGTATTAATACTACGGCTTAATGTATCTGTTATACTCCGATTCACTACCTCATCCAAATTTTTCGCATTTGCTGTCCCTTTCCGATTTTCACGAATACGGTCAAAAATAACGATTGTTGCATTAATTGAATAACCTACAATTGTCAGCATACACGCAATGAATGTACTTCCTACTGTAATAAAATGGCTAAATACTGCATAAACCATCAGCACAACAATTACATCATGAATAAGAGCCATAACGGAACTTGCACCAAATGTTAGATTTTTAAAACGAATCCAAATATAAGCCAGCATACATATTGTAGCAATTACCACTGCCACAACAGCATCACTCTTCATCTCATCGCTGACTGTTGCACTAATACTCTCCGTTTCAATCTGTTCCTGCGTAATGGCATATTTTTCTTCAAAAGCTTTTGCCAGTTCTTCTTGTTGATCTAATGACAATTCATTGGTACGAATAATTATCTTATTCTGATCCTCTACTGTTGAAAGTTCGGGAGATGAACCAACTGTAGTCTTCACAAGAGACTCAACATCCTGTTTTACATCACTTACTTTCACATCTGAAGCAAAAGTAACATCTGTGGATGTACCGCCTTTGAAATCCAAACTGTAATTTAACATTTCTCCGGTCTGTGTATAATTAAATATCAATCCACCGATGCATAATGCAAACAACATTCCGGAAATAACCAGATATTTCTTAAAGTTTCCAACAAAGTTAATTGTTTTTCTTTCCTTTTGTATACCATAAAACTTAACGTCATCCAGACCTAAGTTGCAGAACGCATAAAGGACAAACTTTGTTACTAATAATGCTGTAAACATTGACAGAATAATACCCATTCCCAATGTCTCCGCAAATCCTTTTACCGTACCCGAACCCATATAGTAAAGTACCAGTGCGGCAATCAGGGTTGTTACGTTTCCATCAATAATAGCAGATAATGCTTTATCAAATCCAATCTTTATTGCAGAACGAACCGTCTTTCCAGTAGCTAATTCTTCCTTAATACGCGTAAATATGATAACATTCGCATCTACCGCCATACCAATAGACAGGATAATACCTGCAATACCCGGCAAAGTAAGGGTCGTATTCATGAAATTCAGTGCCAAAAGAATTGCACCCACATAGAAAATTAATGCAATGGAAGATGCTACACCAGGAATACGATAAAATACAATCATAAAGATAATAACAAGTATCAGACCAATTACACCGGCAATCAAACTTGTCTTAAGTGAAGTCACACCAAGCTTTGCTCCTACTACGTTATTACGAATATTCTTTAATTCCAAAGGAAGTGCACCAATACGGATTGCTGTTGCCAAATCTTCTGCATCTGAAAACTCTTCAAAGCTTCCACTGATAACCGCAACACCATCCGTAATCTGACTCTGAACAACTGGAGAAGATAAGACTTTCCCGTCATAAACAATTGAAATCTGCTGATTAATAAATTCTTCTGTTGCTGTTGCAAACTTCTTTGTTCCGGACTTATTCAATGTCAATTTTACAACATTTTCTGTCATTCCTGTTGTCTGGTCAGTCTGTGTCGTCGCTTCTGCCGTCTTTACATCTGAACCATCCAATACAACTTCGTCATTCGGATCTTTAAACTCAAGAGAACCTGCCTGTCCCAATTTGTCTAATACAGCCTGTGGATCATCTACATCCGGAACATCTACTGTAATTCGGTTATCTCCCTCACGGTATACGGATGCCTCTGTACTTTCACCTTCCACACGTTTCTGCATTTTATAAACTGTATCTGTCATTTCCTGATCCGTTGGATTCTGCTTTACAGCTTCGTATGTTACACTGACACCACCAGCTAAATCCAGTCCTAAACGGATATTTTTTGCACTGCCTCTATGCCCCTTGCCAATTCCCCAATATGCAATCCCACTAAACAGTGCAATTACGAGAACGACAATCAGTATATGCAGGACACCTTTTGCCTTATTATTCATTGTTTCTTCTCCTTCTGTTAAAAATGTACTTTGTAAATTATAGCACAATCCGATTTCATCTTCAAGGGAAACCAGTCCTTTTTCTTAGCAAAACCTTAACTTTTCTTGATGGAACATGGCATTCTCACAAAGTAACTTTTCATTAAGCTGATTTTTCCTTACTTTCTTCACAATTATATGATAAAATACCATTTGATTCCAACAGAAGATTACTTCAAATATATAATAGGAGATGCTTAACTAATATGAAAAAATTTATTCTATCCGTCAGCCTTATCCTCCTGTTCTTATTTGTATCAGGATGTAAAAGCACAAAAACTACTTCCAGCCAGTTTCTTGGGACCTGGCTGCTCAGTTCTGCCTCTATAAATGGCAGCGCAGAAGATGCCAAAGATATTAATTTAAGCTATACATTTAATGATGATGGTGTAGTTTTACAAAATGCAGACGGTACTATTACAAATGGCACTTACGAAGTGACAGAAAACAACTTAGCCAAAATGACTTTTCCGGGTGGAGAATTTGAAGCAGCTCTCACAAATGGTAATCTAAAAATTTCTCACGAGCTATCTGGCAGCACAGTCATTTATACCTTTTCTAAACAATAATTAAAAAAGGGAATAATACACGAACTCACACAAAAGGTGGTTCCAAAATAGGAACCACCTTTCTTGCTATTTACATATCTTACTGTCATAATCCGGGTTAAATGCATAAAAGTTCTTCTTATTTAGTTCATCTTTTACAAGATTCAAACTTTCTCCAAATCTTTGATAATGAACAATTTCCCGTTCACGTAAAAAACGAATCGGGTCACATACTTCCGGATCCTTTACTAAACGAAGTATATTATCATATGTCGTTCTTGCCTTTTGCTCTGCTGCCATATCTTCATGTAAATCAGTAATCGGATCACCCTTTGATTGAAATACAGTTGCACTAAATGGCACTCCCGCTGCTGATTGTGGCCACAACGCAAGAGTGTGGTCCACATAATAATCTTCAAAGCCCTGTGCTTTGATTTCTTCCGGCGTCAGATTTTTCGTTAACTGATGAACAATTGCACAAATCATTTCCATATGCGCCAGTTCTTCTGTACCTACAGAAGCATCTAAAATGTTCCGTATCGAGGAATACGACAACAAATACGATTGCATTGTAATATTATTCAAGTACAGCACCATAATGAGAGGTGTATTTTTTGTTTCATTATGCCATACAATTTAATAATTACATTCCCAGGAGCACATTTATGAAAAACGTAGCTGCCTACTGCCGTGTTTCTACCGATAAGGCAGATCAAAATAACTCTTTTGAAAATCAAAGAAATTATTTTGAACAGTATATCAATCAGAATCCAGAATGGTCCTTATATGAAATCTATACAGATGATGGAATCTCAGGTACAAGTACAAAAAAAAGAAGCGGCTTTAACCGTATGATTCAGGATGCCAGGGAACGTAAATTCAAACTAATTTTAACCAAAGAGGTCAGCCGTTTTTCCCGTAATATTCTAGATACAATCCGTTATACAAGAGAATTAAAGGATTACGGAGTTACCGTTTTTTTTCTAAATGATGGAATTCATACTGCCGACCCGGATGCCGAGCTCAGACTCTCAATTATGGGCAGCATTGCACAAGAAGAAAGCCGTAAAACCAGTGAACGGGTACGCTGGGGCCAGCACCGCCAGATGGAAAAAGGAGTTGTTTTTGGCAGAAGCATGCTTGGTTATGATATAAAAAATGGTATTATGCACGTCAATCCAGAAGGTGCCAAATTGGTAAAACTGATTTATCACAAGTTTCTTGAAGAGCGAAAAGGTACCCGTATAATCGCCAGGGAACTTCGAGAATCCGGCTATAAAACAATGACCGGAAATATGAATTGGAACAATTCTGTCATTTTAAAAATATTACATAATGAAAAATACTGCGGGGATCTAATCCAAAAAAAAACCTATACTCCCAATTACCTTACGCATGAGAAAAAATATAACTATGGGTGTGAAAAAAAAATTTATATTCCCAATCACCATGAAGCAATTATAGAACGTTCCGTTTGGGACCAAGTGCAAAAAGAATTGGCACGACGTCAATCCATACATCATTCACCATCTATATGCGGCACCCGTCATCCTCTGTCTGGGAAAATAAAATGCAGTGAGTGCCACTCTGCCTTCGTTGCAAGATATAAGAAACGGACAGATGGAAGCTACTCAAAAGCATGGCGGTGCCTGGAAGCCGTTCATAATGGAAAAAAGCACATTGATTCAAAGGGAAATACAATTGGCTGCAGCATCCATCACCAAATCAAGGAAGCTGTCTTTATGGAATTACTACAGAGGTCTGTACAGGAATTGGAAATTGACCGGAATTCCATTACAGAAAAGCTCTTAGATATTATTTCTCAAGTATCTTCCGCACAAATACCAATTACAAAGGAAAGCACGGGTAATCTAGAGAACCGTATTGCTTCGCTAAAAAAACAGCAAAGCCGTTTGCTCTCCCTGTTCTTAGAGGACATTATAAAGAAATCACAACTCCGGCAAGTAAATTTAATATTCGAAAAAGAAATCCATCAACTGGAAACAAAGCTGGACTGCATTCAAAAACAAAAGACCTCTCTTTCTCCACTCTTTGATATAAAGAATCAAATCATTGGTTTACTGTCAGGTCAAAGACAATCTGACATTTTTTATTGCAGTCTTGTCAAACAAATTACCGTACTTCCAGATTATACAGTAAAAATTTATCTGGATCTGACTTCTGACACGCAAAATTATATCTTGCAAAAAAATCTGCTGTTTGTTTTATTACAAGACAAATTTCTGAATCAGTCGCAATATGAAGCATGTCTTGAGCAGCTAAAATAATAATCCATTGAAACAACCCCCATTCAAAACTCTGAAAGAATTTTGAATGGGGGCAGACTTATTTTTTTAGCAATAATTAACATAACAATTCATTGCTTCTACTATCATATATATTTTGCCTTTGATGAAATGCCGCTCTTTTTCAATAGCTTCTTGTATCTTTTCTTGCAGGATTTTGGCATTTTTACCTTCATCTTTTTCGCAGTATTTCTAAACGCACTCTTTCCTACTGTTTTCAATTTTTTTGATTTTATAAGTACAGATTTTAACTTCTTACAGTTAGCAAAGGCTTTACTGCCAATTTTCTTTACATTTTTGCCAATTACAACCTTTGTCAGTGCCTTCTCGCCGGACAATGCATTTTTAGAAATGCTTGTTACCCGGTACGTTTTTTCGCCTTGCCTGATTGTATTCGGTACTACAACACTCTTTTTGTTTTCTTTTGATTTCTTATATTCTACAGTTGTAGATGATATGACTTTATAAGAAACTTTTCCCTTTGTAATCGTTGTGCCTACCTGAACGGCTTCATCCTCTGATGGTGTTTCATTCGGCTTTTGCGTAGTGCTCGGGTTCTGTGTCGCTACTGGCGTATCAGATGGCTTTGCTGAAGCAACCGGGGTTGCCGTTGGCAATGTTATGTGTTCAGCCAACATATAGGTAGAACCTTTTGTTGTTGGGAATGAAATCGTGTCTTCATCAATTATTTCAGGAGTAATATACTGCATTGCTGTTCTATCATATATCATTAAGTTGCTGATTCCGTTATACTTAATTTTGCACTCGTTGCCACTATTCGAAGTAACATTAAACTCAGATACAACACCATCCTCCCAGTCCATATCCATAGCAAAATTGCCACGGGCTTTAATTCCACTTACAGAGCCAGCTGCCCAATCAGACGGCAGTGCTGCCATCGGTTCAATATAATCGCCCTGACTCTGTAATAGCATCTCAGTCACTCCGGAAGTTGCACCAAAATTACCGTCAATCTGATATGGAGCATGGGTAT
>CATZVV010000065.1 GCA_958425285.1 uncultured Lachnoclostridium sp.
ATTTCTTTTACATCAACATGTTCTAAAGATTTGATATATTTAATTAAGTGCATCCAATTCATTACTCTGGTGTATTTTGTATTATCTTTGTTCCAAGGATACTCTTTCCCAAACAGTATCTTTTCCTTTGCATTACTGGTATCTAAATTACTCAGCTTATCATCAATGAAAATTCCACCGGACATATCTACACATGATTTATCCTGATATTCTTTTAGATTCACTCCACAAAAATCTACGAATGACAAATGTTGTTTAATCCATTGTTCTTTTGCTCGTAAATTAGGCGAATACCCATGAGACACTACGATAATCTGGTAATCATCTCGTAATCTTAAAAGACAAGGATACGCACCTATCATCTTGCGTAACCTTTGAAAAAAGCGTGGTGTGTTAAAATACCAGTCGATCAATTCTTTCGAAGCGCAGGCACATTCTGAAAACTCGTATGTCTGTATTTGGTTTGAATGAACAGGTTTAAACTTTTTATAATGAGAAAAATCACTGTTATACAAAGCACAAATGGTACCAATGGTATCTACGATTACCCCATCGAAATCTACATAAATGATTGGTTTGTTTAATTCATATTGAATCCAGTGACACACTTGATCTACCGATTCTTTAAAAGGCTTCATGTTTAGTAAAGAGTAATTTGCATATTTCCATTTTTCATAATCAGAAAATTGTTCCGATTCGGATTCATATCTGGATTCGAACTTTTCTATATCATCCCCTCGTGCTATTGCTCTCTCTTTGGCGATTTCTTTAGGAATCCAAACATAAATCTCAACAAATCTGTACTTATCCCTACATTTATATTTCAGAGAATCGACTCCTTTTGGATCAATAACATACACATCAGACTGATCAATCACATCATAAGTGGTAAAATATTGATATCCATTAATTTCTGTGTATGCTGCGATCTGGTCTTTGTACCTATCCACTTCTTCTTCAGTAATAAAAATGTGATCCGAATCCATCTCTTCACCTGGGCGCATCGGACGTGTCGTATAAGATTTTACCAATTTCAATCTCATTTTCTCGCATACTTCTCTGGCGATGCTTGATTTTCCGGATGCAGTACGTCCAACAATTAGGAATTTGACTGGTTTCTGAGGTATTTTCTTTATATCTATCGTCTCCTTTATGTGATGCGAGGCCGAAGCCCCGCATATTTATTATTTTCTTTTCTTGTGTCGTCTTTTAATTTCTCTGTCAATCAGTACATTCCAGATTAAATTTGGATGTTTGTCCCGAATTTTATGCCATTTTTGGGACACTATATCTCTGATATTACATATTAAGATGCATGGGCCTCCTGCTAAAATTAGAAAAAAATCTTTTGTTTCCCATTCATCTAGGATTTCACGCAATTCTGATTCACTGGAAATTCTAAGTAACACTTGAATACATACAAATCCACAAACGATCCAAATGCTACATGCGATTAATAAATCAACCCACATTGAAATTACTTCCCTTCATTAGCAACAACAGTATCGGCCCCAGTTACAGTTACCCAGCCGTGCTGTAATCTTGCTTCTGCTTCTGTCATTTTGATCAGTTCGTCTGTAATAGATTCTGACTTTAATCTATTAGCTTCTGCTTCAGCCTGTGCGTTTGTGATTGTAACCTGTGCATTTGCTTCTGCTTCAGCCTTCTTCGCTTCTCCCTGTGCAATCGCAGTCTGCTTGTCCAGTTCTGCCTTTTCTGCGTCCTGTTTAGCCTGTTCTTTAGCCTGAACTTTTGCCTGTAACGCTTCATCAAGCTGAACATCGATAATCAGTGCTGACGAAATCTCAATACCATATTCATCGTTAAGTTTGGAGTTTAAATATTTTGTGATCTCCTGCCCGACTTCCGCTCTCTTATCGGAGTAGATGTCCATTACGGAAAATTTCGGTGTCACTTCTTTGATGTATGCAATGATTGAATTTTTAACCTTCGATTCTACGAGATCTTCTCCGTCCATCCCATTGAATTTTTCGTACAGATCTGTGACGCGATCCGCCATGAAGTTATAGTTCACAGTCATGTTCATTTTCACCATACCTCCGTCCGCCGGAGCATCTACGTGAGTATCTTTTTTTAGCTTCTTTTCGTTAAAATCTGATGCGTTATTACTTAGTACAAGTTGCTGCTGAGATACTGGATAGTCACGCACTTTATCAAAAGGAGATACCAGATGGAATCCCGGAGACAATGTTTCTTCCTGTACACCATCTTTCATAGAGTAAACAACTCCAACTTCTCCTTGTCCTACATATGTACCACCTTTAATAAGCATTGCTGCTCCTACTACAACTGCGATACCAATTAAAAATCCTACTACTTTAGCTTTCATCTATTCTTCCTCCCGAATTTTCTTTTTCATTTTTTCGTGTGTTTCCTGTTCAATTTCAAACATACTTTCTTTTCTTTTGATTGAAATGTAAATTTTATTTCCAATCCACCATAAAGCAAGAGCAATGACTCCTAAAACAAAACACAGCATTAGGAAAATCAAAAATCTTCCCATGTTTTACTCTCCTTCCTTCTTGCTCGGATCAATTCCTGTAATCAACTCAGAATATGGTAATGTCTTAATCCAATCAATAAAACCTTTCGCCCACTCATCCAACTTGTGATTCTTACGAGACTTATAAATATTCGCCAAGACTTCGTAGTTCAACTCAACTGTCCGTTTCTGGTTATAGCTACTCGGAAGAAGCTGAATCATTTGCCACCAGTATTTTTTGTCTTTGGTTTCTATGAATTCGGTTCTATAGTGATTTAAACAAGGTATTGTGAATCTTTCTAATAATTCAATAGGCGAAATGGTCATATGATTATCATTAGTCGGAATAAATGTACCAATGTCAGCGTCTGATAAATGCTCACAACTAAAATCCTCTAGCGTAAATTCCTTTGCATGAATCTTGTGCATTGTTGAGCAAGAGTTAGCAACAGTTCCAACTTTATACGTCGAGAATTCCTTCCAAAAATACAAAGGGGCCGTAATATCAACATACACCGTAATCATCCGCATAAATTTACGATGATCTGTACCAGCATTGCGCAGCCGCATCATGAGGCCGTAGTCATTTGGGCCGATTTTAAATTCACCAAACCACTCGTCTCCATTTTGGTCAATCGCAACTACTTCTTGGCCACTATCACTCTTCTCCCAAGAGTTCATCGGATTCCGCATTCCACGGATCGCAGCCTCCCAACCCATTACTTCTGTATTTTCAAATTTAATCATCTATAGATTTAACCTCCCACTTCGCTAAAAACTTATAGAAATCCTCGGCTACATCTGTGCGATCAGTATGAATATGAACATCAATAAGCTGAGACAGATCCAAACTATATACACCAAGAGTGCTTTTCGCATTAACCACTTGTCTGCCCTGTGTGATTTCAATTTCTCCTGTGTAATACTGACATCCTTGAATAAATTCATTAATATCACTGATCAGATTTAATTGAATTTGCATTTACTCATCTCCTTCCACTAACCAAAGATCAATTAGTTCTTGAAAACGGCTTTCCACCTCTTTGCTGTTTGTATGTATTACTACTGTAAATTCTTTATCTAATGGCATACTCAGTACACCCATAATACTTTTTGCATCAATCGTATATCTGCCGTACTTTACATCGATATCTTCTTCAAATTCGTTGCAGATCTTCACGAATAAAGCTGTATTATTTGCGTTATTAAGTCGAATTCTTGTCACTCACTCTCTCCTCCTCTCCGTAAACATCCCATATTTGCCGAATAAATTTTAAAAGCATAGCAGAAATTATAGGGATCATCTGAATAAGTATTGTGTCTTGTGATGCACTCAATTGGATACTCATTTCCGAATTCATCTACCACAATTAAAAAATTGTCCTCACTAATCTTGCTTAATTCTTGCTTTGCTTGAGATATTCTACTAATCATCATCTGATAAGTTATCTTCACCTCTTTTATCACATAATCGACGTATTGTTTGTATGTCTTTTGTGTAAAGCTTCATCTGATTCATTACTGTATTAATTGCAGTAATTTCGTCATCACAAATTCCATAATCTAACTGTTGTAAAGAAGTATGATTTTCGTCCAACCACTCTTCTAATTCGCTGAACCCTACGTGGATCACCCCATCGAAGTCATAAATAATGGTGTATTCAATTTCTTCCCACATTTCGTGAGATATGGTTATCTTAAAATCCGTAGGTGAAATTTCCATACGCATATCAAAATCATTTCCAATGAGATTCCTTAATTCTTTCATTAATTCTAAGATAAGGCATTCCTCCTTTTATTCACTTAAATAAATTTGCTTTCCAATCGCATTTACAACATCAACCGTTACTCCATTACCTGCTTGTTTATAAAGTTGGCTGTCTGAGTTTACAAATGCAGCTCGCTCAAAATATTCATCTGACCACCCTTGTAGTCTGAAGCACTCTTTTGGTGTAAGTTTACGGATTGCTATGTAACACTGATATTTCTCGTACCATACGCAATAAGTTAAGAATCCACCAGGCATTTCAGCATAAATGCCATCATTATTTGTCTTTTTAATTGATGTTTTTAAAACAACAGAAGTATCATGCTTTTCTGCTTTTAAAGTTGGAACAAAATCCTTATATATAGGAGTTCCAAATTTTTCTGAATTAAACGCATATATTCCTCCTATTGGTTCAATAACAACTCCATGTCGATCCTGTGCAGTCAGCGTAAACATTGGCTCTCCATCTTCTTTAAAATGTCTTCCGTTCTGACGTTTGTTTACCCTATCAGGAGTAAGTATAGGAATAGCTACTTGACTTCCTTCTCCTTTATTGGTTGTTAATGCAGGATCTGCCGCTTGAGAGTCATAGACATTACCATTCATTCCATGTCCACATGGATTTACATTTCCAAGTACTTTGATACCAACATGATGTCCTCTTCCTCCACCTTGTCCTGTGTCCAACGCTTCTGTTATTCCATCTGGGGAAAAGGTTTGCATATTTCTATGATAGCCATTTCTGTGTCTCATTATTGAAACACTATTTTCTCCATCTGCTCCCATGATAGGAAATATTTTTGAGGAACCGAATCTTCTAAGATGTCCGATAGTGTATATGCGCTCCCTGTTTTGAGGGACGAACCATTTTGAGTTGATATTCTGCCATTCGATATCGTACCCAAGTCTGTCCATTTCAGAGAGGATTGATAAATAGTCAAGTCCTCGGTTTGAAGAAAGCATTCCCTTAACATTTTCATAGATAAGCCATTCAGGTCGGTTTTCTTCTTTTTGTTCTTCCAAGAGTCTAAAAATTTCTCGTATAAGGCTTGATCTGTCTCCGTCCAGTCCTGCTCGTTTTCCTGCAATGCTGAAGTCTTGGCAGTTGTGCACTCCCATGTTGTTTGCTGTGTATGAATGATCATCTTCCACCTCCATGTTATATACTGTTTCTATTCGATCAGGATTGTAAGATAGATATGTAATAGGCATCCACAAACAGTTATCCAATTCGAAAAGAAAATCATTTTTATTAATCTGTAAAGTCCCATCATTCGGAATTTGAATTAACTCATCCCCAGTAAATTTCTGAACCTCTTTCCAATAAGGGTCTGAAACTGTTATATTGAATAGAACCTCCTTGTCATCCCCTTTGTTGATTTTCGTATCTCGCACATAGAACCTATGATTTCCAGTTACTTCTGTTACAGGATTTCCTTTAACTTTTAATGTCCAGATACCTTTCTTTCTATTTACCATAGGGATTAGAACTTTTTTAAATCTATTTTTATGAGTGAGCACCATATCTCCCATCTTAATATCTTCTATAGGAATCAATCCTCGATGAGTAGTAATTAATGTTCCTTTCACAAAACATGGAGCACCAAATGTCCAGCAGTCTGATTTTGGTAAGTTTCTAACGTTTGCATCTCTGATGTCACTGACGTACCACTCTCCATTTCTATATTCTTCTTTTAAAATTTCTTTCTGTCTTTTCTTGAGCGGCAGAGTTTTAAGGTATTCTTTCTGTTCTTCTGTAATCAAATGCATAGATGTGTAGCTTGCTGTAGCGTATTTATCAAACTCACAGAACCCGACGCATTTATGACCAGCTAATTCCATTCCTCTTCGGAAACCACCAATGCCAGCAAAAAAATCTATAAAAGTAAGTTGTTCTTTTTCTTCGAAAGGAGATATACAACCGTTCTTGTATACCCCTCCCTGATTAATTTTTGTGTTTTCCATTATGTCCACAACAGAACGTACGTTACTTAACCGGTTCTGTTTTCTCCTTTTTCCAATTTCAGGTTGTACTTCCCTGATAAATTCTTTTTATTTATAGTTTTCTATAAAATCCTCAATATTCATTTGTCCAACTGGACAATCCATGGTTGCATTGTGTAACGCTTCTTCTACATTTCCTTTCATCTGCTGGAAATAGCTTTCTTTCAGTTCGCTTGAAATTGTTCTTCTTCCAAGAGTAAGCGCAACATAAGATGTGCTGCCGATTCCTCCGAATGGATCAAATACGATATCATCAGGATTCGTCCATAATTCAATACATCTCTGGATAACACTTAATTGAAGAGGGCAGATATGCTTTTCATCTTTTTCTGCTCTTGCGGATTTCTTCTGGAGTGTATCTGACTGCCGAATGTCCATCCACACCGGGCTTGCATAGTTCTGCCACACATTGACCGGAAATGATTCATGCGTATGACTAATTCGTTCCGGATTTTCTCCCGGTTTCCGCATTGTAATAATGTAATCAGGAATTCCCTGCCTACACATAGAACTGTCTTTCCTAATCTGTTTATGTAATAAACCAAGGGCTTTTGTTCTCTGCATTTCTGTTACAGGATTTTTGAAAATTGTTACCCGCGAATGGTAGATAAACCCACAGTCTTCAAAAATCTGCCGTATCATCGCCGGAAAATCCTTTAAGCCAATCACGCCATCTCTCGATTTCATTAATGGCAGATCCATGCAATGAAAACTCAGTAATCTTCCAGGCATTGTAATTCGGTACAGTTCTTTCGCTAAGTAAATAAAGTGATGATAAAATTCATCGTCTCCTTTACAATTTCCCATATCTCTATCACTATTTGAATAAACGTACAATCCTTCAAACGGAGGCGAAAACAGCGTATAATGAATACTGTTGTCTGGAATTTCCTTTGCGATCTCACATGAATCGCCATTATAGATGGCGTATCTATTTTTAACTACCTGTTCAATTACGTCCATTAATTAAATTCCTCCCAATTCGGTAATCTCATTGTTTGATGCGGTTCATAAGGAGTACTGATCCTACATGTGCTTCGCAGCTCCTTCTTCGTAATTTCCTTTGTAAGCTCCGTCATTTCTTTCTGCATTTTTAGGAAGTCTTTTTCTTTACGTTCAATGTTTTCCTTGACACATCCTTCCTTTGCGGAAATGATGATATAAACATTTACTGGACAGGTTTGTCCAAACCTCCAACACCGCCGGATTGCTTGATAGTACTGTTCATAGCTATCTGAGAGTCCAGTGAAAATCATATTGTGGCAACTCTGCCAGTTACAACCATACCCTGTGATTGATGGTTTACTTACTAATGCTCGAATGGAACCATCCGCAAATTCTGTGACTGCATCAGCCTTATGAGAGGCTTTATCAGCTCCTTTTACCTCAACAGAATCTTGTATCAGTTCATGTAACCGTTTTGATTCATCATTTAAATCACACCAGACTAACCATTGTTCGTCAGAAGAGTTAGCCAATTCTGCTGCTTTCTGACATCTCAGATCTAAACTGTCTTTTCTGGCTTGTCTACGTTCTGTCAGTGTCAAAGTTTCACTGGTCGGTTCTTCTCCATCGACTACAATCTCTGTAATATTTAATGGAGGTAAGTGATAAGCTGTCCCGTCATATCCGAGATTTTCAGGGTTATCGATAAAAACAGAGAACGTAGAAAGCCATTGCCAGAACACTTCTTCTGCGTGTCCTTTTAATCTCCACTTAGAAGTCTGTCCTCCGTCGTGTACAAAAAACATTGCAAGCATTTCTGGTCTTGTCATTACTCCACAAAATTCAGAATGATTTCCGAGTTCCATATAATCATTTGGAGCGGGTGTTGCTGTGCAGGCAAGTTTATATGGCACATCCTTAAAGCTTTCTATAATGAAATTTCTGACCTTCCCGGAATAAGATTTCAAAATACTGCTTTCATCCAAAACTACGCCCACAAATTGATTCGCAATGAAATGATCCAGCTTTTCATAATTTGTAATATTAATTCCGTTCTCGCACTCTTCCTGGGATTCAACCACTTTTGCAGGAATACCGAATTTATCTCCTTCTCTTTTGGTCTGCTCTGCGACTGCCAAAGGCGCAAGAATTAATACCATACCACCTGTTTTTTCATGTACCTTATTAGCCCATTCAAGCTGCATAGCCGTTTTCCCAAGACCGCATCCGGCAAAAATACATGCTTTCCCTTTCTTTAAAGCCCATCGAACAATATCCTTCTGGAAATCGTACAACATAGGATTGAGAT
>CATZVV010000066.1 GCA_958425285.1 uncultured Lachnoclostridium sp.
GCTCCAACTACAGCGTTCCAATTCATTTTGATCTTTTCTCCCTTTTTCTTCTGTCCAATAGAAGTAAAAAAGGCGGAAATCATTCCCTCCGTTTTCGTATGTAAAAACAGGTTATGATTGATCAGTGCTGATCCTTCCCCTGTGTCAATCCGTAATCTTAAAATTGCCTTATTGCATGCCGGAAGTTTTTCACTGCCTCCATGTCGGCTGCGTTCAAAACTCTCTACCGTAAAATCGTAGTCTCCTTCCGGAAGCAGGATAAACTCCCCACTGTCCTTTTCAATCTCATCGTCCCATCCTAATTCTCTTTCCATTTCACTCATTGCTTTCTATCCTCCTATTTTTCGTCAAACGGGATCTCATAATCTTCCCTCAGTTTCCGGATCATCTCGTACACTTGTGGCCAAGCGCCGACCAATACTCCGGAAATGAAATCCGGATCGTAATTCAGAATCGGAGTGGTCTGTGGGTAGTATCCTTTCCCAGCCACAACGGTCTGAATTTCTTCTTCCGAAACGAGCTTATCTTCCATCAGATCACGGAGTGCCTTGGGGATCCTCTCATCCACATGGAAAACACTATTCTTTGGCACTGGCTGCCCATGGGGCGGTTCTGTCTTTTGCGGCACATTCTTTGTTTTCCGGTCATTCAAATCCATCTGATTTCCTTCCGTCCCTGTCAGAACCGGATCTGGCGTCGGTGCAGGCGGTGTCTCCCTAACAGTTGCTTTCTGCTCTGTGCCAGATGGCAACATCTGCGTTGTTTGTTCAATGATTCCGGCAATCACACCATAATCAAGCTCACATTCATCCGGGAGGTTATAACGGTTCTTTGCGTCCCAGCACGGGTGATGGCAAGTATACATCACTCTTTTCCCGCCTTGAGCTTTATGCTTTTTCCCCTTATCATCTACAGCGATGGAATAAGTTTTATAATTGCAGAACAGCAGCATGTCCGCCCATTCTTTAACCAATGGGGATGTCTGGGACTGGGTTTTCTTCCCCAGTTTCAGCTCCCATCTGTCGTAAGCGCCCATTTCATCCGGCTGTTCAAATTTACGGAGCTGGGCGTGTGCTGTAAGCACCACATTGACTCCTGTCTCAATGACGTCTGTCAGCTTGTTCAGAAACCGCCCAAACTCTTCTTTTGTATAGACATAACCATTTCCATAGCCAAAGTCTTCAATTCCGGATTTATTATGTTTTGCACAGATGTGCTCCACACAAAGCTGTTCTGCCCAGTCAATGGTATCAATCACCAGAGTTTTGCACACTCCGGGATTCTTTTCCACATACTGGAGTTCTTCTAACAACATGATCCAGCTTGTAGGGCGGGGAAGGCGCGCAACGTCCATGTCGTTGGTGCTTCCTTCCGTATCGATAAATACCGGATCTGGAAATTTGGACGCAAACGTTGACTTCCCAATTCCTTCCGGTCCGTAGATCACTACTTTCTTTGCCTTCTTAATTTTACCTTTGATAATTTCCATTAAAACTCACCCGCTTTCCATGACGGCTTGCTTTCAACCGCTTCTTCCTCCTGGCCCTTTACATAGCCATCTTCAATAATGATGCTGCATTCTCCACCCGTGCTGACTCTGGTTGCGATTGCCTGTAGTCCCTCTTGTTTCAGCCAATCTCCAAATTCATTGAGAGTCTGGAGATCCATCTGTTCCAGCTTGTCCAGAAGGACGAACCCACACTTCGGATTCAGCTTCCGCACAATCGCTGTGGACACTTTTAGCCGATCGGAACCGGACATGTTATCCCACTGCTGTCCCTTATAAACCAATTCGCCTTCTTTGACAGATAATTCCGGAAGAGGAAGTTCTGCGGAATTCAGAAGGGACGTTTTATTTTTTCTCGTCTGATCGATTTCTTCTGTCAGAACACGGTACTGATCCCGATACTCCTTCGCATCATCTTCCGCTTTATCTTTGTCCATATTGGCTCTGACTTTGCGGTTGATCTCTTCGATATTGGCAATACTTGCTTCCAACTCAGCCGTAGATTCATCCTGTAATTCTTCTGTGGATTTATAAGCGATATTCATATCATGGTCAACCTGGATTAACTGATTCTGATAATGTTCCAATTCTTCTTTTAATGCATTGACTTTCTCTGCAAGTCGGTTTCTTTCAGCATGTAGTTCCAAGGCGTGATCTCTTTTCCTTTTGTTTTCTCCGTTCTTGGAAAGAATTTCCTGCTGCTGACGGATCAGTTCAGACGGAGATACCAGTTCTTTCGGAGCATCCGGATAATACGGCAGTTCCTTGGCAAACTTTTCTTTCTGATCCGCAATCTGCCCGATGGCAAGACGTTTGTTATACAACTCTTTCTCCTGAAGGTCAAGTGCCGCAAGCTGCTCTCCTACACCGATGATCCTAAGAAGAGTCCGGGCTTTCTCTTTTCCTGAAGATTCCATGAATTTTGGAAGATTTAAGGCAAGCTGTTCCACAAACTCATTCAATAACTGCTGTCCGCCTTTGTTTCCAGTTGGATCTGTCACTTTCAGGGAACTATTTTTTCCTTTTCTCTCTACTACAAGCCCATTGCTCATTACAATATGTAAGGTCGGGGGGATAGTAGATCCGTCTCTCTGTGCCTGTGATGGCCGGAAATTATCGCCGCCCAGCGCCCATGCGATTGAATCCAAAACCGAAGTTTTGCCTTGATTATTATTCCCTCCTACAATCGTCAGCCCATTTGCTGTTGGTTCGATCTTTACCGCTTTGATTCGCTTTACATTTTCGATTTCCAGTTTGTTAATCTTAATGCTTTCCATTTGCTTTTTCCTTTCTTATCTGTCATAATAAAGTTGGTTATTTTTCTGAGTGCATATCTGGGATTGCCGTCCCTATGCACTCTTTTTCATGCCCTGCTGCCAGTGTCTCCGGCGCAGTTCCCGCATCTGGAGATAATGCTTCTCCCGTTCTTTCACACAGCCATGCAACATGTACGCTACAACCGTCATATCCAGCGCAATCCCGAACGACAGCAAAAACTCTGCCGTTGAGATAATGTTCTGGCTGTAACTGTCAGCGGATCCGGCCATCACCAGTACGGCAATTCCCCCGACCACTGCACAGATGTCTTTCCAGATCCGGTATCTCCGCAATTTTCTTCGATGCATCTCAATCACCTCCCTTTTTCCCTCTCGTACTCTGAGCTTCTCGCTTCCAGGTACTCGATTGGTACATTCAGATCTTCCGCTGCCTTGTACGGATAAAACTCATACGTCCTTTTCCGCTTCCCGCTCGCCACCCGGCTGTACCGATTCATTCCTCGTTTCGCCTGTTCCCGGAACGCTTGCGGCGCTATCTGGAGGATATACGCCGCCTCTTCCGCATTTCTAATAATCGGCTTCATGGCTCCTCCTTTCTTTCCGGCTTCGATAATTACCAGTTGATTTTCTCCTATCCTTTTCATTTCTCCTGCTACTCAAGGAAAGACTCGATAGATATTCTGAAGTAGTTAATCTTGCATCGCCTTTATCAACACCACAAAATATCGTCGGCTTTTCCATACTTCATAATTGCTTTAAACTCCGCATCAAGAATAAATCTTCTTTCGTCTAAGGCATCATCCCCGTTGTATAAATCACGTCGGCAGTTTTTTTTAATTACTATCTCCAGACAATGCTGAACCATTTGTCTCGGATATCCGCGACATAGAGCTCTTCTTGCCAGTAGCCTTAACCCCGTTTCAGTGATATCACAGTTTGAATATTTCTGAAAAAGTGCTGATGCAATAAGTGTTTCTCCAACATCACTGTTCTTTTCCATGTCTCATTTCCCCTAAAAATTTATTGATAAAATACTGCTGTCCTTTTCCAGTGACCTTCGTAGTTTTGTTGATTCTGACAGAGCCATCCGGATTATTGACTGTGGATTCTTTCACTTTAAAAAGTCCCATTTCCATAGATTTCTGAGTCGGCATATTCCAGTCAGCACCTTTCCGCTTGATCAGAAAATTATTCTCCCGCATCCATACGAAAAGCCGTTTCTGCCCAGTCTCTACACCGTTCTGCTTAAGAAGTTTCGCAAGATCTCCGATCAGGATTTCTGTGTGACTTGTCGCTACTGCATCAGCAAAAATCTCTTTCGGCTTCATGCGTTCGTTATCAGCCTGCAATAACCTATTCTTCTCTCTTTCTTCTTTCAATGCCGTAAATGCCTTTATCGCTATGTCTGGATTCCCTAGAAGCTCATCAACTGCATAAACGCCATGTTTTCGGATTGCCGGAAGAACTTCACTCGTTACCCAATGTTTAAAGCGTTTCGCTGATTCAAGCTTGCTTCCAAAGATAAGTGCGTATAAGCCGGATTCGTTTATCACTGTCACTTCTCTTCTCTGACCTGCGTACTCGATTTGGGTACTCAGCTTATCTTCATCAGCCACATGTTTTGGAACTGCATTTTTCGGATTTGCATACCCTAAAGCCTCTGCCACATCCTTCCCCACAAAATATGTTTCATTATTCAGTTGTACTGTCCGGACTTTTCCAAACTCTTCGTTTTTGAAAATCTGCAATGCGTTCATTGGTTTCTCCTTCTTATAATCTTTGAAGTTCATTATTTTGAACTTCTGGTGTAAAAAAATATGTAGGAATATCTTCATCTGTTAGCCTCAATAAATGAATTGCCTTGCATATATCGGGTTGTCGCCATGCTCTCTGTCCATTCATCTTTAATGATAAGGTACGTTCAGACCATCCCATAGCTTCTGCAAACTTATATCTTGTTCCAAACACTTCAACAATTCTTCCACTAAGTTTGCTGTAATTAAATGCCATTATTATCCTCCTTTCTAGTTCAAAATTTTGAACTATCTATATCATACTATCTTGACATATCGTTGTCAACACAAAATTCAATTTTTTTAACTTATATAGTTTTTTTCATTGAACTCATGTATAATATATGCTATAGTATTATCAGAAAGGCGGTATATATATTATGAAAAAAGAAAACACTGCTATTCGACTAAAAAAAATAATGTCTGATAGAAACCTGCGTCAAGTTGATATATTAAATTTAACAGAACCGTATTGTAAAAAGTATGATGTAAAAATGAATAAATCAGATATCAGTCAATATTGCTCTGGAAAAACAGAACCTAATCAAGACAAACTTTTCATTCTTGGAATTGCTCTTGATGTTAGCGAGGCGTGGTTAATGGGATATGATGTACCAATGAAACGTAATAATTTTGAAGACCAAAATCTTGTCCGATTTGATGCGGAATTAGATAACGCTTTCGATATCATTGAAAAAGCTGGTTATTCTTTATCTTTTTCTGATGATGTTAATAAAGACGTTATTATTATAAAAGATCAAAATAATCAAATAGTCTTATATATTCACGATTACGAACTAGTTAATAAATATGAATCTTTGCAGAGAAACACAAAAAAAATAACTGCTAATTCATTACTGTTTAATAACAATGAAACTCAACTAATTATTGATAAAGTTTCCGCATTTGATGCTCAATTAAAAATTCTCGGATGGACATATAAAATCGTGGTGGACGGTGATCCTAAGATAGATGAACATCCAACAACATATGCGTTATTTAAAAAAGATAGTATTTCGTTTAAAGTTTCTGGTAAGGATTATGAGTCCTTAATGAATGATTCGTTGCTTTTTATGGAAAAACGTATTCAAAAATTATTTAACAAATATTCTGCTGGATTGTTTGATAGCCACTACCAACTCAATGCCGCTCATGCTCGCACTGATATAGATATTCCAGAAGATGTAGACACATCCGACGATGATATTATGGATGATGAAAACTTCTAAGTCCGTTTTATTGTACAGCATGTGTGCTACATTATTGACTGGAGGTGTTGTCCGATGAATTATGAGGTGCTTTTAAAAGAAGCCCATGAAGAAGGCCTGATCGTAAAAGAAAAACCACTAAAATATAATAATGGCAGAATCAAAGGAAAAAGAATTGCCATTCGTAAGGATATTGATACTTCTACAGAAAAAGCTTGTGTCCTTGCTGAAGAGCTGGGACATCACTATACATCAGTCGGAAACATTATTGATATGGAAGATCTGTCTAACCGGAAACAGGAACGACAGGCTCGTCTGTGGGGCTATAACAAGCTGATCGGGCTGACTGGCATCGTCAATGCATTTAAGGCTGGTTGCCACTCGGCATATGAAGCCGCCGAGTTTTTAGAAGTGACAGAAGAATATTTGCAAGAATGTATAGACTGCTACAGGGGGAAATACGGAGTGTATACTGAAATCGACAATTATATAATATATTTCATCCCAAATTTAGCAGTCATGGAAAAGATATAACCTCGGAAGAGATTATATAAATGGGGTTGGGTTTTCTCGAATCATAAGAGAAAGAGAGGAAATGAAAAAATGGGATGGAGGTTTAGAAAGAGTTTTAAAATTGCTCCCGGTGTAAAGCTTAATCTTAACAAAAATAGTCACAGCTTTACTTTTGGTGGAAAAGGAGCCCACTACACAATCAATTCAAAAGGAAAACGAACAAAAACAGTTGGTATCCATGGAACTGGTATATCTTATAATGAATCCACCAGCAAAAAATCTAATAATGCGGGAGGTAAAAAAACAAATATGAGCGGCAAAGATTCGGGAGGACAAAGCGTTGGTTGTTTAGGATTCATTGGAATTCTGATTCTGTTTTGTATTGCATTGTATTTATATTCATTCTGTTGGATTCCTGCAATTCCTATATTGATATACTTCATCGTAAGTAAAAAATATGCTATACATAAGAAAAGAAATATCACTATATGTTCTATTGTTCTTGCAACTTCTTTGATTGCGTTTGCTATGCTGAATTCTCCGTCAGACCTAAACAGTATCACTGCCGATTGGGGAAAGACAACATTTGATATATCAGAGACTATAGAAGTAAAAATAACTGGCTCACCTGACGATGCAGAAATTTCCAGTCTGGAGTTATCCAAGAACAATATTGCAAAACTTGAATATTTAGATGGAAAAGCATTTATCACATTCACCGACACTGGTGAGGCAGCTCTATTCTTCACAGCAAATGACGATGTGACAAGTTCTACTACTACAATAACAGTTGTTGATCGTGAAGCTGAAGAACAAGCACAAAAGGAAGCAGAAGAACGGGCTGCGCAAGAACGCTTAGCTAAAGAACAGGCTGAACAGGAAGCCCAAGCGCAGGCTGAACAAGAAGCGGCTGAACAGGCTGAACAAGAAAAGGCTCAGCAAGAGGAACAAAGCTCTCAAGAGCAACAACAACCGCAAGAACAAATGGTATGGATTCCACAATCTGGAAGTAAATATCATAGCACTTCATCCTGTAGCGGAATGAAAAATCCTACACAAGTAACAATATCCGAAGCTCAAAGCATGGGATATGCACCTTGCAAAAAATGTTATTGAATATAAACCGCCCCAGTGCTACAAACACCGGGACGGATGACATATCCGAAGATATGCACATATTAAGCCAAAAATATTGTATCATCTTCGGGGCAGCCTTGCAATCCAGAACTTTCGTTCTGTT
This sequence comes from uncultured Lachnoclostridium sp., assembly GCA_958425285.1. Lineage (GTDB taxonomy): Bacteria > Bacillota > Clostridia > Lachnospirales > Lachnospiraceae > UBA933. The sequence goes on from CATZVV010000066.1 coordinate 7,539, forward strand.
TTGGCTGTTATTTTTATACCCAAAATACAAAGGAGATGATGTTATGGCAAAAAAGAAAAAGCATCCGAATCTTCCGAACGGCTACGGAACGATCCGGAAACTCTCCGGAAACCGGAGGAACCCATACTCTGTGCATCCGCCGGTTACGGAATTCACAGTAGACGGAAAACCGGTTATGAAAAAGGCGCTCTGCTATGTTTCAGACTGGTACGTAGGATTTGCAGTCCTGACCGCATACAAAGCCGGGACCTACAAGCCTGGGATGGAAAAGGAACTGGAAATTATGCGTGCAATGGAGGAAGATGATTTACACGTATTTACAAAACGGATTCTTGCCGATTATACTATTGCAACAAGACCGGAAGCCACTAAGCAAGGCACTTTGACATTTGCAGAACTGTATCAGCAGTATTATGACTGGAAGTATAATGGAAAAAGGAAGTACGCCGAGCAATCCAAATACGCAAACAAGGCAGCCTTTAAAAATTGTAAGTCTATACACAATATGCGTATTGATGAAATCACTTATGATCAAATGCAAGAACTTGTTGATCTTTGTGATCTCAAATTTTCCTCCGTATCAAACATGGTATCGTTAATGAAGCAAATGTACAAATATGCTTTAGCCAAGTTCATGGTAGATAAAGATCCGACATTACTATTAAAGGTCCGAATCGCAAATGATTGTGAACATGGAGTTCCATTTTCCGAAACGGACATCGAAACTTTGTGGAAACATGAGAATGATGATGTGGCACAAGTACTCTTGATCTTATGCTATTCGGGTTTTCGAATCATGGAGCTACAAGCTATTACCGTAAATCTGCATGACATGTATTTTCATGGGGGCTTGAAAAACAGAACAAGTAAAGAAAGATTTGTTCCCATTCACTCAGCTATTCAACATCTCGTGAAATACCGACTGGAACACTATAATGCGCTTCTTCCAATGACCTATACAACATTCCGGAAGAA
>CATZVV010000067.1 GCA_958425285.1 uncultured Lachnoclostridium sp.
CTTTTAATGCTTCTTCTTTTTCTTTATCCTCATCACTGCTGTCATAGTCTGTACTGAAAGAAAATCCTAATGAAATCGTTTTCTCGTTGCCATCCGCTGAGGTAGATACAATATCGGATTTTTCATCAATATCTCCATCCCAGCCGAAATTAAAGGCGGAATCAATTGTACCAATCAACTCTAATGCCTTTTCAGCACCACCAAAATTAAAGCTTGATAAGAAACTAATGATGCCAATTGATTCAGCAAATGAAATTCCCATATCATGTTCAAAATATTCTGTTCCATTTTGATCCACAAATTGAACCGTCATCGTAGCTCCTGCCGGAATCATGAGTGTGGCAGGATTAAAGTCAACAGTAAAAATCTCATTGTCCGAATTAACCGTCTTTGTCGCACTATCAATAATAGTACCGTCTTGACGATAAAATTTAAAAATTGCTTTTTTCGCAGATAACGTATCATTTTTAGAAACCGTCTGAATCTCAAAACGGAATGTCTTATCTGCATTAGAAATGGTTGCCGGTAAAATAGATGTAACCTTCTCACCGTTCACCTGATATACCTTTGCTCCTGAAACTCCAATTGTATCATATGCATCAATCAGATATTTCTGTGCGGCATTAACAGCCTGTGTTGCTGATACATTCAGATTGTTGTAAGAAACATTAACGGTAACATTATCTCCTACTGAGAATTCACGATCTGAAATGCTGAAGTAACCATCCCCTCCATTTTCATTATAGCCACCAAACTGACTATCTGTTTTTGTAGTTGTTGTATGACCCGCTGCTGAAACCTGTGCACCATTAATCGGGGTAACGGTTTCCTCCGTACCAAAAATAGGTTTACTCTTTAATGCAACAACTCCATCTAATGTACCTGCATAGCGATTTTCCTGTGCTTTCTGGAAAGCATAATAAATCAGTGTATTAGAAAGAACCGGGCGGAAAGAATACGCATTACCGTTATTGGCCGTACGGATAATATTATATTGATCCACTACTTTTGCTTCTTCTGTACTGATTTTACCATCTCCGTTTTCATCCCCGGTAAAATCCTGGAATAAAGCCTTAAATCCATCTTCTGTAACTGCATTTAAAGTATATTCCTGATTAATCGTAATTCCTTCAATCACTAAGTCTTTCTGATAGCTTCCTTCCTGTACCTTATCTGTCTGTGTATTACCGCTGCTATCCTTTGGTGCATAGACTACAACACCCTTATCCTGATTTTCACTCAATGGATTGATTTTTGCCGTAATTTTAGGCGTTGTATATGCCATGTTCACATAGGTAAACTCTTTTGAAGGCGTAAAAGTAATTACATTAGCAAGTGTCTTATTAAACTTCTGGTTTTGTACTGCTACTTTTGTATAATTACTTGCCGCATACTTTTGAACCTCTGTTTTCGCACCATTTGTCGACTGCTTGCGATATTCATCCCCTTTTACTGCAAGTACATTCTTTGAACTTGAATTTTTGTGGAATGTATTTTCACCATAGCAGGTTCCAAGATTAAAGCCCTCAATGGCATATCCTTTATTGGCAATTCCCTTTAACTCAATGGTATCCATCTGTGTACAGCGGAATATTTCGTCTTTCTTAAATGCATTATTATAACTTCCCTTTGAGCTTGCTGTATTTTGGAAATATATATTGGCTGCATATGGACGATAAACAGGTCTTATTTTTATTTCATTTCCATTCAGTATGTAGTTTTTATAGTTTGTAATAAAAGCTTTACTAAATACTAAATCATCCGGACGGATCAGACTGCTCCATCCACCGCCCCGTTGCTGCAATTGATAACCTGCTAAATAAACGTTTCCTGTTGCAGAGCTGTCTACCGCTACACCATTCGAATTTTTTGTCTTTGCCATAGAATGCTTCACCGATAGTGTATCGCTGCTACGATGTAATGTCACGGAATCCTGATATGCATTTGCTCCATTTTTCGATAATTGTGCCGTTCCCAATACAATCTCTTCACCTGCAGAATACCGATGTCCACTTGCATCTACCTGATTTCCATCTGCCGAATAGATTTTTTCAATATACTGATTACTAAAATCTCCATCTTCATAAGGAGTGTTTGTAATTGTAAATTGATAACCTGGGTAATGAATCACAACTTTTGATACAACTGTTTTTGCAGAGTCATTATTATCCCTTGTTTTTGTTTCAACCTGCAAATATGCACTTGTTGTCTTCATATTATCATTTAAAGTAACCGACTGTGTTGTACTGTTAAATGTTGACTGCCAATGACTCAATGCCGTCTGACCATTAATATAAACAAAAGAGTCACGGTTGGTATATGTAACCGAACGAGTCTTTGTGTCACATCCATCCTTATACTGTTCATTTGCAGTACGGCTTCCCTCATTACTTTTCCATGTAATATCCACCCGGTCTGCCGTACTTAAATCAATATTAGAAAGGAATGTCTGACGTCCTGACCAAGTGTTCTGACGTCCCCAGACAGCAGCCGAACCATTTACATTCTTTGTGTCATTCCACTCACTCGCTGCCTGTGCACTTCCACTATCATCTGCATCATCTGTTGACTTGCTTGAATTCTTCTTTGCGCTCTTCACAGCTTCTGCATCTGCCTTAATTGTGACAGTTGTCATAGCCGCACTTTCCTTCACATAAGAATTTTCTGCATCCAGAGCTACCTGGAACGTAAGATCATCTGTATTCCCATTCTGCAGTAATTCAACCTCTACTGTCTGTTCTGTCACTCCCTGAGCAAACACAACCTCCTTTTTAAAAGGAACATAGTCCTCACCTGCTTTTGCCGTTTGCTCACCAGTTCCAACAATAACACTAGCTATCTTTTCTTTACCTGAGATTCTTTTTATTGTAATTTCAGCTGCATTCTTTGAAGAATCTACTTTAACTGACTTAGAATCCATTGCAAAAACGGCTTTTTCATTTTCATCATTATCCTTAATATTCAAATAAGCCGTAGTAGTAGAAGCCAATTCTGACTCTGCTGCATTACTCAAAAGAAACATTACCTGTTCGTCTGTCTCTGATAATTTATCATCAACAATATCAATCCGTATAACTTTCTTATACTCACCTTCTTCAAAGGTTAGCTCACAGCCAACTCCCTCAACCTCCTGAGAAAACTGCTCAATTGCTTCTTCACCCTGATTGGCAACTTTGGCAGCAGCAGCTTTTGCTTCTCCCTCTGCTTTTTCCCAGTCATAGGCATCTGTATCCTGATTCAAATAAGTATCTCTTGCTGCATGAAGCGAACTTTTAGATCCGGTTTTTGTAGCAGTTACCTTTGGATCTGTTTCTTTAGCCTCTTCACTTGTATCATCCGGAGATGATGTTACAACCGAATTATCTTCCGAAGAATAATATTCAGTTAATGCTTTTGTACCGGATGTCTTTTCTAATACTCTTGTTACAGCAGATGACTCTTCAACAGAAAGTGTATAATCCTTTCCATACGTAGCCGAAACATCTACTGCCTTAAAATCAACCGTAGCCTCCTGTTCTGTTCCCCCTCGGCGCACTACTGTTAACTCAAGCTGCTTATCTCCCTCTGAACCCACAACTTGGGATTCAAAAAATTCTAAACCTCCCTTCGGATATTTCTCCTTGTCTTCTGCCAAAGCTTTCTTCAGTTGGGCATCTGATATTTCACCGGCATCCGCGCTGGCTGCCTTTCCACTATACGGAATGGAAGTAACCATTAAGGCGATAACCAGAATAACTGAAAGACTTTTCATAAATCTCTTCATGTTTTGCATTCTTTTATGAACACTCCTTTCCGCCGATAAATTCGGCAATAAAATTAGTATATTAATAACTGTCTGCTCTACGACAGGTATTAATCCAGACAAAAACGGATAGGACAGCCAATACGAGAGAAGCTATTTGAATGACTGTCAATCCAAAAATTAAAATGGTTCCAGTTACATCCATCATATATTCTGAAATAAAAATAACAAAACTAAAGCCAAGTCCAAAGACAAGTTGAACATGCTTCCCTATTTTTATCAGAACCAACATAAGAAGAAAGAGCACCAGCATCCCAGTCATCTCAAAAAGCTGAGTAGGATACACAGGATAGCTGATTGCCGGTCCTTCTCCGCCAATCCATGTAAACTGCATTGCTCCAAAACCACTGTATGACTTTCCATAACAGCAGCCATTCATCAAACAGGCAAGTCTGTTAAACATATGCTGGAATGCCAAAAACAAACAAATATAATCATAATCACGATTCAAGCTGCTCTTTTCCTTCGCAAACAGTTTGCAGTATAATATAGGGAAAAATGCAATGGTAACAATCACTCTTCCGATAAAATGAATTCCATGTCCACTGGCAAATAGGGTAAGTAAATCTAACATATCTTCAAAATTTCCATAAGATAATCCCCGAATAAACTGACCGAGAAATGAACCCGCCAGGACGAGTAACAGTCCGAGCAAAAACACTTTAATCGCTTGTCTAATATTTCGATAAGCATAATATAGTAAAAGAAGAACCATGAGACTTCCCAAAACACTTCCTAGATTTGTAAAAAATGTATAGGAACGTATTTGCCCGAACCATGGTAATTGAATTACCTGCTGCATAGAGTATCCTCCCCGTTAATTACATCACATAAGTATTTCTGCATGACTGCCGGACTCTCCTCTACAAAAAAGTGGTTCTGCCCTTTCAACACAGTCACACACGTGTTCTCATCCTTTGCATCAACTATATTTTTCCACTGATTACATTTTGCTTGGAAACCTTTTGTAAAATAATCCCGGTCTCCAAAAATCATAAACAGGCTTCCATCAAATATAAATCTTTCTGCCCCTTTTCTCCAAAGCAGATACCTCTCTACATCCCGACGAAATTGTCCCACTTGTGTCTTAGACATAACCACTTTAGATTGATGCAATTTTGACAGATGATATGCCAGCTTTTTATCTGAGACCAAATTCCAATAACTATAAGCGTGCTTACCAATATAAATTCCCCTCTTTGGAAGGGTTGCTGCCAATACCAATGAAATATCAGCGTTCCCGTGCTGCATAAGATTTGCCAATTCAATAGCCACTGCACTTCCAACACAGCAGCCTAAAATCAATATATTTTCATAATCAAGACTTGGGGGCAACTGTTCTTTCACTTTCTTTGCAAGCTGATGTGCTTCCAACCCGGGGAACTTATCGGTACGAACAACTGCAAGATCAAAACAAGGCGCGGAGTTTTCGGCTAAGCCCCAAAAAGTTTTTGTAGAACCGCCTGCATAAGGCACTGCAATAATAAGATTATTCGAATCACCTTGATTAAGCCAGGTAACTGCATTACAATGTTTCTCATCCTGAGTATCAATAAACTTCGACAAATCAGTTATCGTATAATAGTCCATAAAGTCTTGATAGGTTACTGACATCCCCGCTCTTTTACACGCAACAATAGCTCGGAGAATCTCCAGCGAATCCAACCCGTAGTCCCATAAGTTTGCTTTCACTGAAACACTTTCTATCTGCCAGGCATCGCAAAAATAATCTGCCAGAAATTTTTCTGTTGGTGTAGCCGGCATCTCAATCTCTTCCTCTGTCTTTTGAATAAGATTTAACAAACTCTTTTCATCCAGCTTTCCATTTTGAGTAAAAGGAATTTCTGCAATTTTCATTATTTTAGATGGCATATAAAAATAAGGCAGTTTCGATTTTATTTGCCCACTAATCGCATATGTGGAAGCACTTCCCTGATAAAACAAATATAAATGACCATTTTGAATCATCCCCTGACTCCATGTAACCCCCTTTGCCTTACACGCAGCACTACTTAAACTAGTCAAATCGATACGCATTCCACGAAGTTTTACTTGCGTATCCATTCTGCCAACATAATATAATTGGCCATCCTGATCCAGTGTCACATAATCTCCGGTAAAGTAAGCTTTTTTTCCACACCACTGTCCAAAACCACCGATACTTTCATTACAATACCCTTCTCCAACCAAATCTCCTGTTATACAAAGCTCTCCTACTATGCCTGGTGGTAATAACTCTCTATCTTTACTTACTACCCATAATTCTGTACAATAAACAGGTTTTCCTATGGATATTCGTTCACTGCCCGGTCTGCAAACAGTATGAGAAACATCAATCGTACACTCTGCGGGCCCATAAAAATTACATAAAACGGCTCCTAAAAAGACTTCCCCGGCTCTGTCAACCATAACAGGTGTCAATACCTCTCCGCTACATATTACATTTTTTACATTTGTAAAACAACATGCTGATGTCTTACAATACTGAATAAAAATTTCCAGCATTGAAGGTACAAAATGAATGGTTACTGTTTTCTCACCCTGAAGCGATTGAACAATCTCCTCTGGATTCTTCTCACCATCCGGAGATAATAAATACAATTGATTACCACTAATGAGAGGTAAAAAAAGCTCCCAGATTGAAACATCAAAGGTCATCGGTGTTTTTTGTATAACCCTTTCACTACAGCCATATGTATCAAGCATCCATTGAAGACGAACCGCTAAAGACCTCTGAGATATTTGAGCTGCTTTGGGAACCCCGGTTGTACCTGAAGTAAAAATGAGATATGCGAGTTCATTCGGCTCTGCATCTATCTGCATATCATCCGGGTACTCCGCTGCCTTCTCAAGCAGAATCCCTAACACCGTATTATTTATTACAAAAGAACATAGCTTTGCACCCTCTGCAAGCCGTTCCTTACTCTCCCGTACACTAATTGGCAAAAACGCTGCTCCACATTGCCATATTGCCAACAATACCACCGGCAGCCAGATACTTCTTTCAATATGAACTCCAATTACCTTTCCCGCCTGTTTACCATATTGTCCATAAATTGCATTCGCCAATTGATTTACTCTCGTTATCATTTCATGGTATGAAACCTCCTGCCCCTGATAACATATTGCAATAGCATTCAGAGCATGAAATGCCTGACTCACAACTTTCTGCAAGACCGTATTTTGTTGTATCATCTTTTTGCTTGTATTAAAATTTTTAATACATTTCAAATCTTCTTCCGTACAAATTGACAATGTTTTAATCTGATCGTTTCCATTCACAACCTGTTCTAAAATACCAAACCATCTTGCAGCAATAGAACAAATTTCCTCTTTACAATAACAGTCCGTCTGATATTGCAGCTCCATTTCAATTCCATTCTTGTCCTCATTAATGAAAACGCGAAGGGGTATTTCGGAAAATCCGGAATACAATTCATCCACCAAAGTATTTATTCCAATTGGAACATACTTTTCATTCCGATAACAAACCGAGACTTCACTTATCGTTTCGCTCAGATTTTGTTTCTGAACCCACTGCGCAAAGGGAAAGCCACTCAGCTTCATCAATGTAAATGTTTCCCCGTAAATCTGGTGACACAATTCGACAAAGCTTAAGCTTTCAGGAGTTTCCATGTACTGTGGCAAACTGTTCGCATAACACCCTACCGTCTTAAGCTCTCTCTTCCGTCGATTTACCATAACACGCAATACTGCTGTTTTATCCGATCCTGTTATTTTTGATATATAGATATGTATCGCTGCCAACATGATTGTTTCTATGCTGATATTATTTGTATCTACATATTCACAAATTTTACAATATAATTGCTGCGGCAATTGAAATTGATTTCTCTCTGCCTCATAAGACGCTGCCGCATGATGTGTTTTCCATGGAAAATCTTTTTGAAGGATGACAGGCGTGTACTTCTCTATCCCCATTTTGTACACTCTGTCTGATACAAAGTCTTGATTTTCCAGATGATTTAAATAAGTATTGTCTACCATGATTTCTCCTGCAACCTGCCCCGAAGAAAACACTTCAAGCCAATGCTGCATACTTACCATAGAAGCACCATCATTAATTAGATGATGAATTTTTGCAAATACCATACATTTTTGATCCATCTCTAAATAAGCAAATTCATAAAGCGGCTGATTCAATAAATGAAACCCCTTTTGAAATTGGTTCTGCGCAAATTCTCGTACTTCTTTTTCTGATTTATCTGTAAAATCATAATATACCAGCGGAGAGTCCTGTGGCGGCACCAATTTCCAAGTATAATCCTGACATAACTGTAAACGAAGGGATGGTTGCTTTTCTATCATCAGGGCAAAGCACTTCTGCATTACTTCAAAAGGTACTTTTTTAGCCCATATCACTAATCCGCCAATATTTCCAATAGCTGGATTATCACTCGTCTGTACAATATCAAGTATATTTTTTTGATAAGGCGACATTGAATAGCGCATTCCACCCTCTCCTTCCTTAGCATTCTATTTCAAAACCAGCTTCTGCCTCTTGAATCGTCTGTTCGATTAGTAATTCAGCCATTGAATGTAAATCCAATTGCAAAACCCGCTGTATTACCTTTTTCCGTTTTTCCTCTCCGACACCATAAATTTGCAATACGATTGATAAAAAGCGGGTAATTTTATGCTCAATTGTAAAGTATATATCACACTTTTTTGCC
>CATZVV010000068.1 GCA_958425285.1 uncultured Lachnoclostridium sp.
CAATCTTTCAGGAAAAGTGTGAAAAGCAATTGGCTCAAGTAGAAAAAGGGATTTTTCTGCTGATAGACATTGATGATTTTAAAATATTAAATGATAAATATGGGCATCTGTTTGGTGATACTGTTTTAGTTAATGTTGCAAATAGTATTGCCAGCTGTATTCAATCAGATTGCCTGCTGGGGCGGTATGGAGGAGACGAATTTGTTTTATTTATGGAAGTAACGTCAGACTCAGTGAACACTATTCAATTACCAGAGCAGATTGTTGCCCGTCTCAGGGAGAATAATGAAAATAGTAAGGTTTTGCAGGAAGTTACGGTTAGTATTGGAATCTCTATGTATCCTGAAGATTGATAAGATTTCTCTCAATTGCTCATAACTGCGGATTTTGCCATGTGTCAGGCAAAGGAACACGGTAAGAATAGGAGTGAAACCTTCTCGGATTATCGGGACAAATATTTAAGTTTACCGAAAGAAAGCCAGAGATGCTGGAAATTAAATTCGGAATATGAAAATACGAGTATGAATTTAACGGAGGAGATTGCTGAATATTCTTTTGAAATATTGGAGGGAGTTAAAGATTTGGAATCAGCAATTTCGATTATTATTTCCAATACAGGGCGCTATTTTGATTTGACATATGTATCCTTACGGTGGCTGGATATGGATCGTAGAAGTCTTACGCTGGCTCATCAGTGGAATGGGACTTCGCAAATAAAAAAACCCCATAAGATTACAAATTTTAGTATGGAGGAATTTAATGTATATTTGAATAGTTTTGAGAAAAACGGTGTTTTGATTTGTCAGGATAAGGCGGGCGGAGGAATTATATATGAGCAGAACTTGTTCGAGAAAGCCGGGGCCCGGTTACTATTGCAATGTGCTGTTTATGAAAGGGATGAAATTGTAGGAATTCTTACATTTGCTACAGATGACTCAGATCGCCAGTGGACAAACCAGGAAATTCGGACTTTGAAATTAATAGGGCGTGTGATTTCAGCGCATATAACCGGGAAAAAGACGCAGGATGAGATAGAGGAAAAAGTAAAGTGGCTTACCAGTTATGATACCTTGACAGGCCTTTGTACAGTAGATGAATTTAAACGTCTTGGAAATCGTATACTTCATGAAAATCAGGGGAAAAGGAAAGTTGGTATTACATATTCTGATTTTACGAATTTTAAGACGGTTAATGACACATTTGGAGAAGAAACGGGTGACAAAATTTTAAAGGAGTTTGCTGATAGTATTACAGCCTGCAAGCCGACTCTTGTAGCGGCCAGAGATTATGCGGATAATATTGTAAGTATATTTTGCTATGAAAGTCTTGAAGAAGTAGCAGATATTATTCAGGAAATGAATCGGACATTCTGTGAAAAGCAAAATAAAAAATACCCTGGCATGGATTTGAATATAGCCAGTGGCGTTTATGGGTTCGCTGAACGAGAAAGAAATGTTGTAACCGGAATTGATAATGCTAATATTGCCAGAAAGACAGTTAAAAGAGAAAAAAAGTTTGGAGTTCTAATATTTAAACCGGAGATGCTGAGAGAAATTAATCTGCAAATGAAGATTCTGGCGGAATTCAATACTGCTATTCAAAATCAGGAATTTGAGTTATATCTTCAGCCACAGATGAACATTCAGAGCGGAAGGATAGTAGGTGCGGAAGCACTGGTTCGTTGGATGAGGGATGAAAAGGTTTATCGTTATCCAGATGAATTTATTCCTATTTTAGAAAGGACAGGAGTGATTGTAAAACTGGATTATTATATGCTTGAAAAGATTTTACAGAGATTAAAGGCATGGAAAAATGCCGGATTAGAATTAATGCATATTTCGGTTAACTTCTCCAGAATCCATTTGTATAACGCTGACTTTGGCAGAAACCTTTATAATAAAGTGAAGGAATATGATATTGATCCAAGATATATTGATGTTGAGATTACAGAGAGTGTATTTGTGAAGGAATATGTCAGAGTTGTTGATAATTTGGATTTTCTGCGGAAACAGGGCTTTACTGTCTCTATTGATGATTTTGGAAAAGGCTATTCTTCCTTGAAAATGTTAACGGAAGTGGCGGTAGATGCGATAAAAATTGACAAAGAATTTTTGGCCGGCGCAGAGCGTTCCAAAGTGAACAGAAATATTATTGAATATATGATTACGCTGGCGGACGAACTGAAACTGGGTGTAGTCTGTGAAGGTGTAGAGACAGAAGAACAGTTAAAAATGTTAAGAAGAACGAGTTGCAAAATTGTTCAGGGTTATTATTATGAAAGGCCGATTCCAAGTAAGCGGTTTGAACAAAAATACTTTGATTATAACATTCGTTAAGAAAATGCTAAAAACGAGGGCGTTCTATTGAATCAACTCTAAATACTGTTATAATTTGAAAAGGGCGAGACTTTTAGCACCTAATTGCTTATAAGTCCCGTCCTTTCGTGCCGTTTCCCATAAATTCCGGCATGAAAAAATCAAATAATAAACCCGCGAAAATTTTCGCAGAAATGGAGTGACGTATGAGTGGTTTGAATGCCGTAACAATGATAGGTGGTTTGGCATTGTTTTTGTATGGTATGACTCTTATGGGGGATGGTTTATCGCAAACATCCGGCGGACGTCTGGAAAAAATTTTGGAGCGACTGACATCTTCTCCTATACGGGCTGTTTTGCTCGGTGCGGCTGTAACAGGTGTGATACAGTCTTCTTCCGCAACTACGGTTATGGTTGTAGGATTTGTAAACTCTGGCATTATGAGACTTTCACAAGCCGTTGGAATTATAATGGGAGCCAATATCGGAACAACAGTAACTTCGTGGTTGTTGAGTTTAACAGGTATTGAGGGAGAAAACCTTTTTCTGACATTGTGTAAACCGTCCACATTTTCACCGATTTTGGCAATTGTAGCAGTCTTTTTACTTATGTTTTCTAAAAAAGACAGTCGAAAAAATGTGTCGATGATTATGATGGGTTTTGCCATTTTAATGTTTGGTATGGATACAATGACGGCAGCAATTGAACCATTAGCGAAGGTGCCTGAATTTAGAAATGTGTTATTAATGTTTCAAAATCCTTTGTTTGGTATGCTGGCAGGATTGGTTGTTACAGCAATTATACAAAGCTCTTCCGCGTCGGTTGGTATTTTACAGGCATTGTGCCTGACAGGGAAAGTTCCGATGGGAACGGCAATTCCGATTATTATGGGACAGAATATCGGAACATGTATCACGGCAATACTATCGAGTATTGGAGCAAACAGAGGGGCAAGGCGGGCAGCACTGGTTCATTTGTACTTTAACTTGATTGGTACCACTTTATTTATGGTTATATTTTATAGTATTAATGCATGGGTGCATTTTGAATTTCTTTCAGCATCAGCCGGGGTTATGGATATTGCAATTGTACATAGTTTATTTAATATTTCTGCAACGGCGATTCTTCTGCCATTTTCAAAAGGGTTAGAGAAATTAGCTTATCTGACATTACCTGAAAGTAAACAGGAGAAAAAAGAGGCAAAAGTCACATTGCTGGACGAACGTTTTTTAGAAACCCCTTCCTATGCTATTGCGCAATGTAAGAAAGTTGCATTGGATATGATGAATGAAAGCAGACAATGCTTTGAAATGGCAACAGGTCTTGTGCAGAATTATGATAAAGAAAAGTGTTCCCAAATTACATCATTAAAAAAGAGTGTACATAGTCAGGAAGAACAACTGGGGGATTATCTGATTCGCTTAAGTGAAAAGATATTGTCTGAAAAGGACAGCCGACGATTATCTTTTCTATTGCATTCAATAACGGACTATAAAAGAATTGCAGACTATTCCTTCGATTTTGCTGGTGTATGCAAAACCATTTCAGAGAAGAAATCAGAGTTTTCAAAAAAAGCATTAGCAGATATAGAATCTTTGGAAAAGGGTGTCGTGGAAATCGCAAATGTTTCGAGTCATATTTTTGAGCAGGAAGATATGGTTATGAGTGAAAAGGTAATTCGTATGTCCGTACAGTTTGAGGAATTGATTCCTGAATTAAAGAAACGTCATATAAAGAGATTACGTAATGGCAAGTGTAAGATTCAGTCCGGATTTTTATGGCAGGATTTGCTAATGAATTATAAAAAGATTTTTGAGCATTATCGTAATATTGCACTTGGAATCCGTGGATTGAATGAAGAAAATCAGGATGGAGGAAAATAAATGAAAGCAAGTAAGCAAAAATTTGCAATTATTGTAGCAGTTGTTATTGCATTTGTATTATTTGCCTATTTTGGAGCAGGAAGCTCTGTAAAAAGTGCAAGGCAAATGCGGTTTGGAATTGACATCCGCGGTGGAGTAGAAGCTATTTTTGAGCCAAAAGACTTAGACCGAAAACCAACAGAAAAAGAACTGGAAACATCCAGAAATGTTATAGAAAGCCGTCTGGATGCAAAAAATATTACAGATCGTGAAGTCACGGTGGACAATGATTCGGGATATATTATTGTAAGATTTCCTTGGAAATCGGATGAAACAAATTTTAATCCGGAAGAGGCAATCTCTGAGTTGGGTGAAATTGCTAAGTTAAGTTTCAGGGATCCGGATGGTAATATTCTTTTAGAGGGTAAAAATGTTATAGACAGTACGGCAGAGCAAGATACCTCCGGAGTAAAACCAAATTATTTTGTCAGTCTTACTTTTGACAGTAAAGGTGCAAAACTGTTTCAAGAAGCAACAGGAAAACTGGTTGGACAGAGCATGGGAATTTATATGGATGAAGAAATGATTTCAAATCCAACCGTTAATTCGGAAATTTCTGGTGGAAAAGCAGTTATTGATAATATGGAAAGCTTTGAGGCAGCAAAGGACTTATCAGAGAAAATTAATGCTGGTGCATTGCCGTTTTCCTTACAGACAACAAGCTTTAGTACGATTAGCCCTACATTAGGGGCAAATGCTCTGAATGTAATGCTGGCTGCAGGATTGATTGCTTTTGTTGTTGTATGTTTATTTATGTTATTTTATTATAAACTGCCGGGAGCAATTGCATGCCTGACTCTTGTATTGCAGATGGCATTACAGTTACTTTCAATCTCTATTCCGCAATATACGCTGACGCTACCGGGAATTGCAGGTATTATTCTTTCTCTTGGAATGGCTGTTGATGCAAATATTATTATTTCGGAACGTATTTCGGAGGAACTCCGGAATGGCATGACGCCAACCAGTGCAGTTATACGTGGTTATAAGAGTGCCTTTTCTTCTGTTTTGGATGGAAATGTAACCTCGGCGATTGTAGCGGGAATTTTGATGATTTTTGGTTCAGGCGCAATGTTAAGCTTTGGTTATACATTGATTGCCGGAATGATTATTAATGTATTTGTTGGAGTAACTGTTTCAAAACATGCATTGCTATCTGTATTGAAATTTGATAAACTAGATAATATAAAGTATTTTCGAGAAAAGAAGGAGAAAAAGCCGATTCTGTTCTATCAGAAAAAGAAGTATTTTGCAATTATTACGCTGGGTATATTCCTGTTAGGGATTGGCGGTTTTGTTTTCCGTGGGGTGAAACTGGATACACAGTTTACCGGAGGTGCAGTTCTTCGTTATAACATTACGTCTGAACTGGATACGTCGAATGTGAAGGAGATTGTTTCTGAGAAAACAGATCGGCCTGTTACAGTGCAGGTAACAGAAGGAAACCAGAAAGGTGCGGATTGCCTCGTTTTAACATTTGCCGGAACGGATGGAATGTCACCGGAACAGCAGAAGCAAGTGACGGAGGCAGTTACTGGAATTGAAGGAGCTTCAGATGCTACCCTTTCTGAGACATATGTAGTAGAACCGTACATTGGGGCAAAGGCATTAAAGAACTCAGCGATTGCCATTGGACTATCGTTTTTATTTATTGTATTGTATGTCTGGATTCGGTTTAGTGTATTATCCGGTCTGTCAGCCGGACTGACTGCCTTGACAGCATTGATACATGATGTTTGTGTGGTTGTATTTGCTTTTGTGTTGTTTGGAATTCCGTTAAATGATGCATTTGTTGCGGTAATATTGACCATAATTGGTTATTCTATTAATGATACAATTGTTTTGTATGACCGGATTCGGGAGAATCGTACCAAGGATTCTCAGGCATCGGTGACGGATTTAGTTAATGCTAGTATTACCCAGACTCTGGCACGATCTGTAAATACGTCGCTGACAACAGGTGTCTGCGTACTTATTATTTTAGTAGCATCATGGATTTTCCATATTGATTCAATTCGTGAATTTTCATTACCGATGTTTTTTGGTCTAATTAGTGGCTGTTATTCTTCTGTTTGTATTGCCGGTGTGCTTTGGGCAGGATGGAGAAGGAGAAGGTCGTAAGTGTTTTATATTTGACAATATTAGGAGGCAGATATGAGAAAGACAAAGATTGTTTGTACATTAGGACCTGCTACGGATAAAGGTACAGTATTAGAGGACTTGATTGTTGCGGGAATGGATGTAGCCAGATTTAATTTCTCCCACAGTACTTATGATGAACATGGAAGCCGTATGAGAAAGCTACAGGAATTGCGGGAAAAGCATGGACGCAGTGTTGCCTCTCTGCTAGATACAAAAGGACCGGAAATTCGGGTAAAGAATTTCCGGGACGGTTCAGTCTTTTTAAAGAAAGGACAGGAATTTTCCCTTTTTTGTACGGAGAGGGAGGGAGATGAAAATGGTGTTTCTATCACGTATGGTGATTTGTATAAAGATGTGAAAGAAGGTACATTCATTCTGCTGGATGATGGGTTGATTGGTATGTCAGTAGAACAGGTGGACCATAATAAAATTGTTTGTCGCGTACAGAATGATGGTAAGATTTCAAATTATAAAGGAATTAATGTGCCTGGAATTTACCTTTCTCTTCCTTATATGAGCGAAAAGGATAGGTCAGATATTTTATTTGGTATTCAGAATGACTTTGACTTTGTAGCAGCCTCCTTTGTCAGAAATGCTGAGGATATAATGGAAATAAGACATTTTCTGGATAAAAATGGGGGAGAAAATATTAATATTATTGCTAAAATAGAAAATCAGCAAGGGGTAAATAATGTAGACGATATTATACGTCTTTCAGATGGTATTATGATTGCCAGAGGAGATATGGGCGTAGAGATACCAACAGAGGAAGTTCCGGTAATTCAGAAAATGATTATTAAGAAGGTTTATCAGGCTGGAAAGCAGGTAATTACAGCGACGCAAATGTTGGATTCCATGATGCAGCATCCACGTCCTACAAGAGCAGAGGTTACTGATGTAGCTAATGCTATTTATGATGGTACAAGTGCTATTATGTTGTCGGGAGAGACAGCAGCTGGCTTGTATCCAATTGAATCATTGTCGACAATGGTCAAAATTGCAGAAAGGACAGAGGCAGATATTGATTACCGGAAGCGATTTTTCAACAGAGAGCGTCGGGCTAATCCTAATATTACGGATGCCATCTCTCATGCAACGTGTACAACGGCCCACGATTTAAATGCAAAGGCAATTATTACCGTAACAAAATCAGGAACCTCAGCCCGAATGATATCGAGGTATCGTCCCGAATGTGACATTGTTGGCTGCTCTACAGACTCAAAGGTATGTCGTCAGATTAATATGTCATGGGGAGTTACACCGGCGTTGATTCCGGAAATGACAGATGTTTTTGAACTTTTTCATTATGCAGTGGAAGCATCAAAAGAGCAGGCAGGATTAAAGAGTGGAGACATTACGGTTTTGACATCAGGAGTTCCAATTGGAATTCCTGGAACGACTAATATGTTAAAGGTAGAAATTATTGAATAGTAAAGGTTCTCATGAGTTCCATAAGGCACTGCCACATTGAAAGGGTTTAAATAAATTTTTTCTAATCTGGTTTCTAAAAACATATTTTGCAATACAGATTCCGGTACCACCTTTATAAGGAAAGGGGATGCTAATGCAGCAAACCCCTTTGAGGCTTAGTTTTCGCTATCTTCGCGCATTCGGTAGCCGACTCCGATTTCAGTAAAGATATAGGCTGGTTCAGCGGGATTTTTTTCTAATTTCCGACGGATGTTTGCCATGTTTACACGTAGGATTTTATTATCCTCATCGGTATATGGTCCCCATACATTTTCCATAATTGTGGAGTAAGTAATTACTTTTCCAGAGTTTTTTGCAAGATATGTAACAATTTTATATTCAATTGGTGTCAGGTGAATTAGGCTGTCCTGAAGGGTAATGGTACGTTTATCAAAATCAATGGTTAAATCACCGGAATGGTACGGACGGTCAATGAGTGTATTTCCCGTTTGGAGCCGGTTGCTATGGCGCAGGGAGGTGCGAATTCGGGCAAGAAGTTCATTCGAACCGAATGGCTTTGTAATATAATCATCAGCTCCTGCATCCAGGGCAAGAACCTTTTCTTTTTCTGATGTACGGGCAGATAGAACAATGATGGGGTTACTGGACCATTC